>NC_013799.1:1500000-1743135 GCF_000010785.1 Hydrogenobacter thermophilus TK-6
TTATATGGGATACATTTACGCCACTTTGCAGGGTGAAGACAAAGATGTATCCTATGCAATTTATGAGCATTATCTTCCTATGCCTGAAAGCACCGTTGGAAAGGTGCTTTCTCTGGCTGACAAGATAGATAGCATTGTCATGTTTATAAAGGCAGGCGAGATACCTTCCGGTAGCTCAGACCCCTATGGTTTGAGGAGACATGCTTATGGTATCTTTGCCATAATGGAAGATGCACTATGGGACATAGACCTCAGAAAGCTTATAGAAAAGTTCTATGGAGGTACAAATCCTCAGTTGGAAGCCTTTTTAAGGGGGAGGCTTGAAGCTTATCTTGAAGTGTATGGATACGATGTTGTAAGAGCTGTTCTTGAAGTCCACGACCCTTTAAAACCTTTGAGCTGTATAAAGATGGTTAAAAGGATTGCCAGTTTAAAAGAAGAGCAGAAATTTAAAGATGTAGTGAGCGCTTACAGAAGGGTGGTTAGGATACTACCCAAAGAGTGGGAGGACAGCATGGTAGAGGAGGAGGTACTTAAAGAAAAAGAGGAGATAAACCTGTGGGAGAAGGTAAAAGAGCTAAACTTTAAAGCTCAAGATGTACTGGACCTTCAGCCTCTTAAAGAAAGCGTAGATGCTTTTTTTGACGCAGTTCTCGTTATGGATAAAGATGAAAGAATTAAAAGAAATAGGCTGGCTCTTCTTTGTAATGTCAAGCAGTTATTTAATAAATTTGCTGACTTTAGCATGTTAGTTTACGAGGAGGTATAAAGATGGCTAAGCGCTATTTGGTTTGGCTTGATGAGGTAAGCATTGAGGACATACCCTTAGTGGGTGGAAAGAATGCTTCCCTCGGAGAGATGATAAAAAATCTCTCTCAGCTGGGCATAAACATACCCTACGGCTTTGTGGTTACCTCCGAAGCTTACTATGAATTTGTAAGATATAACCAATTAGAAGAAGAGATAAAGGGCATACTTAAAGGACTTGACACGAGTAATGTAGAGGACCTTGCCAGAAGAGGACATCAGATAAGAGAGCTCATCAGAGGTGGAGAGTTTCCCAAAGAGGTGGAAGACCTTATAAAGAAATACTACAGCAAGCTCTCTGAAAGGTATGGCTCTTTTGCGGTGGATGTGGCAGTAAGATCCTCTGCAACCGCTGAGGACCTACCTCACGCCTCCTTTGCGGGTCAGCAAGAGACCTACCTCAATGTGGTGGGTGCGGAAAATGTCCTCACAGCCATAAAGAACGGTTTTGCATCGCTGTTTACCGACAGAGCCATATCCTACAGAGAATCCTTTGGTTTTGATCACTTTAAAGTGGGTATAGCCATGGGGGTCCAAAAGATGGTAAGGTCAGATATGGGTGCATCGGGGGTGATGTTCACCCTTGACACGGAATCAGGATTTAAGGATGTGGTGGTCATAAATGCTGCTTACGGGCTTGGTGAGCTTATGGTTCAAGGTGCCATAACGCCTGACGAGTACATGGTTTTCAAACCCACATTGCAAGCGGGGTATTCTGCTATAATAGAGAAAAAGCTGGGTCGCAAAGACAGAAAAATGGTTTACGGAGTGGGAAGTGAGAGGACAAAAATAGTTAATGTACCCATATCGGACCAAAAACAGTTCGCTCTGACAGATGAAGAGATCCTCAAGCTGGCAAAATGGAGCGTTCTCATAGAAGAGCACTACTCAAAGAAGAACGGAAGATGGACGCCTATGGACATTGAGTGGGCAAAGGACGGGATTCTCAACGAGCTTTTTATAGTCCAGGCAAGACCTGAAACAGTGCATTCAAGAAAAGAAGAGAGAGTGCTGAAGGTTTACAAGTTTACAGAGCCTGTTGAAAGCAGAGAGAAAAAGAGGATAGTGTACGGCATAGCTGTAGGTGATAAGATTGCCACAGGTAGAGTTAGAGTCATACACGACCTTAAGGATGCTGGAAAGTTTCAGGAAGGGGAGGTGTTGGTTACTGATATTACAGACCCCGATTGGGAACCCATAATGAAGAAAGCATCCGCCATAATCACCAACAGGGGAGGAAGAACTGCACACGCAGCCATAGTGGCAAGAGAGCTGGGCATTCCGGCTGTGGTGGGAACGCACAAGGCAACAGAAATACTCAAAAGCGGTATGCAAGTAACAGTTTCCTGTGCGGAAGGTGAGATAGGATATGTTTACGAAGGATATATACCCTATGAGGTGGAAGAGATAAACCTTGAGAATCTGCCAAGACCAAAAACCAAGATTATGATGAATGTGGGCAATCCTGAATCCGCCTTCAAGTACTCTTTTATACCCAATGATGGAGTGGGACTTGCCAGGGAAGAATTTATAATTGCCAACTACATAAAGATACATCCCTTGGCTCTGCTCCATTATCAGGAACTCAAAGAACTTTTAACCCTTCTTGAAAAAGAAAAGCTCATAGACGAAAGGGGCTACTGTCTCATGTCTTCCATCCAGAACTATGCCAAAAGTCCCCTTTTAGAAAAGCTTGCCAAGGGCAAGGATAGAAAGCCCATACCTTTAAAGAGGATCATAGAAGACATTGAGAATCTAACCTTTGGATACGAGGACAAAGCACAGTACTTTGTAAAGAAGCTTTCCTACGGGATAGCAAAGATATCCGCAGCCTTTTATCCTAACCCAGTTATAGTGAGGTTTTCTGACTTTAAGTCCAACGAATACAGAGGTCTCATAGGTGGGGAGCTTTTTGAACCCGAAGAGGAAAACCCCATGCTGGGCTGGAGAGGAGCATCAAGATACTATTCAGACACTTACAAAGAAGCCTTTGGACTTGAGTGCCAGGCTATCCTTAGAGTGCGCAACAAGATGGGACTCACCAATACGAAAGTTATGATACCCTTCTGCAGGACACCTGAGGAGGGACAAAGGGTGCTTAAAGTCATGGAAGAGTTTAAGTTAAGGAGAGGAGATAACGGCCTGGAAGTTTATGTCATGGCGGAACTTCCCAGCAATGTACTTCTTGCGGATGAGTTTGCAGAGATCTTTGACGGCTTTTCCATAGGCTCCAACGACCTTACTCAGCTCACCTTGGGATTGGATAGAGATTCAGCACTTGTAGCTCACCTTTACGATGAGAGAAACGAAGCGGTAAAGAGGCTTATATCTCAGCTTATTAAAGTGGCAAAAGAGAAGGGGAAAAAGGTAGGCATCTGTGGACAGGGACCTTCTGACTTCCCTGAATTTGCCGCCTTTCTGGTTGATGAGGGAATAGACAGCATATCCCTAAATCCAGATTCGGTGCTAAAGACTATGCTTGTGGTAACAAAAGCAGAAGAAAAGATGAGGGGGGCAATAATATGAAGCTTATGCTACCAAAAATAAAGCTTCCAACCTTCTCAAAAACCAAGGTGTCCTTAGCGGTGCAGATAACCGACAAAGTGCTGAGGATTCTGGACCTTGACAAAGAAAAGAAGCCTACCTTTGAACCAGTGGAGGTAGTATGGGAAGGAAAAAGTGATAACGAAAGGGTGAGCATACTCAAAACATACGCAGAAAGATACAACCTGAAGGGGAGGGATGTAATATCCTGTTTGCCTGTCAACGACGGACTTTTGAAGTTTTACAAGTATCCTGCTACTATGAGCAAAAAAGACCTTCAGCAAGCTGTAAACTGGGCTATAAAGAGAGAGCTCTCCATGATAAAAGAAAGCACACTATATGACTACTATATCCTTGAAAAAGAAGGTAAAAACGTAATTGCACTTTTAACATTTGCAAGAGAAGAGGCAGTAAGTAAAATAAAAAAGCTCATAGAGTCTGCAGGTATGAGACTCAGGATATTAGATTACGAGGTTATAGCCATAGTTAACTACGGACTTTATAATAAGTTGTCTGTTCCTTTTACGGTGCTTTACATAGATTACAGCTATGCCTTGCTTGTTACCTACTCACCTCTAAATGTGGCGTACTTTGTGGTACCATGGAGCTACAGCGAATATCTTCACACAGGAGAGGAGGAGTCCTTAGAGAGCTTTTTTGCAGAAGTGAGAAATGTTATAATCATCAACGACCTTTCAAGCGTATACATAGTAGGTCCAATACTTTCTGAGGAAGCGCTTCTTACCCGCATCCTTGAAAATCTACCCATACTTGGCCTTCTTGATATAGAAGGCATAAAGCCTAACTTTTTCATTCCATATATACTCAGTATAAGAGGTATGGAGGGATGATAAAGATTAACCTTGCCAAGGAGAAGGATGAGCGTAGGCTCTTAGAAAGAGAGCTAAAACCTACAGTGGGATTGCCCAAGATTCCTTCAATAGGCATTTCCAAGGAAAGGGGAATTTATTATCTTGGAGCACTGCTATGGTTGTGTCTTATTCTTATAGCTGTTTATTACTCACGGCTCTCTTCGGAAGCTAACCAGCTCAAAAAGGAAATAGACCAGCTTAATGCCCAAAAGACTGTGCTACAAACAAAGGCAAAGAAGTTTGTTGAAGAGAAAAAGGCTATAGAAACGTCTATAGCTCAGCTTGAAAACAGGATAAAAGATATAGAAAAAAGTAAAGACATATTATTAGGGCTAAAGTCCTACTATGCACCCTTCAACCAAACCTTCTTCTCTTATGTAAAACAGGCACCTTCTGTTTCTTGGATATCCTCTTACCGTGAAAACCTTGACATAAACAGCTCTGTTATAAAGGTGGAAATGGAGCTCCAATCCCTTGATTACTCAGGTATAAGTTATTACAGTAAACAGCTATCATCCCTTTCCAAAGTGGTGAGTGTGTCCAGCATTGAAAGGAAGGTAAACCAGTACGGTTTTGAGTATTACAGCGCAAAGCTCTCAGCAGAGAAAACGCTTTACGGAGGAGGGAAGTATGGAAGCTCTCAATAAACTACCTGCATGGCAGAGGTACACCTTAGTTTTAGGCTTACCTGCGATCCTTATGGTATACGCTTACTTTTTCTTCGTTTCACCTTTGCGGGAGGAAGTGAGCAAATTGAGGGGAGAAAGAGAAAAAACTCAGCAGGAGATACAAAGCATTCAGAGGTCAATGAATCCCAAGATACTTGAAAACCTAAGGAAAAAAGAGGAAGAGACTAAAAAGCTCGTTGAAGAAAAAGAGAGGGAGCTTGAAACCATCGTGGGTAGCATACCTACAGAGAAAGATGCCAGTCTTATACTGAGAGATATAGGATTGCTGGCAAAGAGAAGTGGACTTGTTATAACAAATTTACAGATAGGGTCAAAACAGGAGACGGCTTATGTCCTTGAGCCTGTAGGAGATCAAAGGTTAGTCAGGGAGCTACAACCAAAGCCACAGCAGGAGCAAGCTAAAGGGAAGAAACAGGAAAAAGCAAAAGAAGAGGGTGTAAAGCATATAAAGGCTGATGTGAAAATCACACTTCTTGGAACTTATCCCGCCTTTGAGAAATTTATGGAAGGTTTATCAAAGGGTGGCATCACATCCTATCCATCAAGTTTGCAGATCTCACAGGCAGAACAGGGGAGACTACGCGGCGAGCTTAACATATTCGTGCTTGTTAAGAAGGAGGAGGGAAAATGAGGAAGTTGCTGCCTTTAGTCCTTTTGGTTGGTACGGCTTTTGCCCAGAAGCCCTTTGAAAGCATGGAAGGTGTAGTAGGGTACATAGTGATAGAAAAGGGAGGAAAAACGGAAAACTATGTGGTGGTGGAAGAAAAGGACGGTAAAGTAAAGACTACGAGAGTAAACCAGAATCCTTCGCAATTCTTAAAGAAGGATGAAGAAGGAGGGAAAAAATGAGGAGAGCGCTTTTGACATTTCTTCTTCTGCTCTGTGTGTCCTTTGGACAGACAGTCAAAGAGATGAAGTTTGAAAATGTGAAGCTGGAAACAGTCTTAAAAGCCCTATCCCAAGTTGCTGACATGAATGTTATATTTGATCCACAAATAGCGCAGGATGTTTCCAAACCTGTTAGCGTTTCCATATACAAACCAGTACCAGTAGGAGAAGCTCTAAACATCATTTTAAAAGAGTACGGGCTTATTGCAGTGCCAGTTGACAGAAAAGTATACAGAATAACCAAGGCAGGAGAGCTCAGCATCAGCCTTTCTGGTCTTGACGACAGACAGATAGAAGAGTTCGTAAAGTTTCTAAAACCCAGAGTAAGCCCATCCGCGGAGATAGTGATAGACAAAACTCTAAAAATGGTTTACATAAGGGACGAGGAGAGAAATATAAAGAAGCTTGAACCCGTTATGAAAGATTATGCCAAGATTGTAGAGAAGATTGCGCCGGCGGAAGAACGCACCACAAGGGTCTTTTACCTCAAAAACATCTCCCTTGACGAGGCAGAAAGGCTGATAAGCTCTTACAAAAAGCCAGACACGGTTATAACCAAAGTACCAAGTTTTTCTGCGCTGGTTATAACCGATAGTCCAAGACAGTTGGAAAAGTACCAGGAGGTGCTGAAAAACTTTCTGAGCATGACCCCCACAGAAAGAAAACCAGTAACCAAGATCTTTTACCTTAAATACATAAGCCCGGATGAGTTCATAAAGATGATAGAGCCTTTAAGGTCCGAATCCGGAGTAATACTGAGCGGAGGAGCGGTCAAACTCCAGCAACCCACCTCTCCAGCTCCGGCTTCCGCTCAGGTGCAGCAACAGCAACAGCAAGCTCCACCTACACCTATACTCAAGGAATTTAATGCGGTTATGCTGACAGACTACCCAGAGGTGATAGAGAAGATAAGAGAGCGATTCAAAGACTACATAAGCGACTCACCTGTTCAGGTAAAGATTGAAGCAAGGATCGTTGAGGTAAGGGAGCAGGCTCTTAGAGAGCTGGGCATAAACTGGAATGTGCTTCTCTCTCAAGCAAGGGTGCCTCAGTTCTGGCAGGGTGGTGCTGGTCAGGGTGCTAACATAGGGGTAGCTCCTGCACCGGGAACCATATTTGTGCCTCCGGATCCAACATCTGTGGGTCCCAGGTCTCCCATATACTACACACCTGGACTCAGCCAAACGCCGGGTGGTATTTTTGCCTTTAGCTACCAGAAGGGTATGCTCAACGCCTTAAATCTCAGGCTCTCCGCTCTTGAACGCATAGCCATGATTAAAAACATAGCCAAACCCACCGTTGTGACTGTAAACGCTCAGAAGGCTACCATAAAACAGGGTGTCCAGATACCCTATCAGACCACCGTAGTGGCAGGAGGTGCACAGGCTGCTAACATACAGTTCAAGGATGTGGTGCTTCAGCTGGATGTCACGCCTGTGGTATCACCAGACGGCAGAATACTCCTTGACATAAACCTCAAGAGGGACACACCGGGCGAACAAACACCCCAGGGACCAGCCATAAACACCAAGGAAGCCTCCACCAAGGTGGTGGTAAACGACGGAGACACCTTAGTCATAGGCGGTATAATAGACAATCAGGAGACAAAGACCAACGAAGGACTGCCCGGTCTGGTGAGGGTGCCGGTGCTCAAGTGGCTCTTTGGACAGGAAAGCTCCCAAAAGATACAGTCAGAGCTTCTCATATTCTTAACTCCCGTGCTGGTAAGGCAATGAGTCAAAGGGTAAAGGTCAGTATAACCGCAGTTAAGGATTTAGAGAAGCTGGTGGAGTTTCTGGAAAAAAATGGGGCAAACATCGCAGAATTTTTTAGGGCTATGAATGCAGGGAAGCCCTTCGTATTTCATCTGGACACTTCTTACTACTCTCAGCATAAACAAGAGCTGGAAAAGTTATGTGAATATCAGGAAGAGAAGGCGGAAGCTCAGAGTTCTTACGGTCTTACAGCCATAATGCTAACAGATGCACTCATAGTGCTTTTAATATCCAGCTATTTTGTGGACGGTCTTGAGCTTAAAAATGTCCTCTCTGACCTTTTTTCTTCATCGGCGCTCGTATGGTCTCTGACTGCCATTGCCAAGATCCTTCTTTCCCTTTTAATTTATCTGGGATTTTTTGAGCTTTTGCACACCACCCCTGTAGGCTATCTTTTTGGCATCAGGTTCTGGACGGAGGGAAACCTCAAAGTCCTTTTAGCCTTTATGTTGCTTCCTATCGCAGGCATAATACTTGCAGGATCACCTTTGGGAAAACCCTTTAAGGTCTTTGGAATCTTTTTATTTATCTTCTTCCTTGTAGCCAGCTTATCAGGAGTTTTGATAAACCACTATCGCGTGCGACTTGAAAAAGTGTAAAAAAGGCATAAAGTAAAGCAAAGGAAGAGTTTACAAGAAAGATATAGAGCATGTAAGAATTTACATCTTTAAAAGGCAGTATTAAAAAGCCTGCATAGTATGTAAAAATGTGCAGATAAATAAGCAAGAGATTTCTACTCAGTGCAGTGAGCAGAAAAACAAACACAAGTGCAAGAATAAGTGGCATTATACAGAGAATGTAGACCGGAAGAAGGGAAAAAGCAGGCAGAAACTTGCTGGAAAACAGTAAGACAAAAACCTTCTTTCCAAAAATCAAAACAGAAAACTCTGCCAGCAAAAACAGCAAAATGATCAAAAGGCAAGACTTTAAAAATAGCTTTTTTAATAGATAGGCATTATGCCTATGCTTTACAAACTCCGGGAAAAACACGCCCATGAGGGTCATAACCAGCCAGATGAAGGCTTTACCTACTACTGACACAGAAGCGTAAAGTCCAGCAGTGCTAGGGTCAAAGATGCGCCTTATGAAAAGGTCATCCGCATAAATAAACAAGCTGACGGGGGAAGTAAAGAGGGAAGCCTTAAAAAGGCTTCTCAGAGGCACAGCCCTTAGCTCTCCAAAAAGGTGACCATTTAGCACCAGCAAAGAGACCAGCACAGTAAAAAGCCCAACGAAAGAAGAAAAAACAGCACCGAACACTCCAAAACCTGCGTATATTAGAACAACAGCGGTAATTAGCCTGAGAGTCTGTTCAAAAACCAGAGAGATGGAAAGCAGTTTGAAGCTCTCAGTGGATTGCAAGTAAGCCCTCTCTATTATCACAAGAAACTGCACCAGCCAAACAGAGGAGATAACCCAGATATAATGGATATCAGACACTCTGAGAAAGTCCTTCAAAAACGCCGATAGCGTAAAGCCTACAAGCAGACAAGCCAGACCCAAAAACATACCTACATGCCTCATATACCTGAGTACAGCGTGAATACTCTCTCTGTGTTTTACAAACTCCCTTACACAAGCGTTGGCAAAAAAGTTTATAAAGTTCCCAACAGTGAGCATGAGAGAGTAAAGCACCATAAACTCACCGTAGCCCGCAGTTCCTAGGTGCCTGCTGACAAAAAAGTGAAAGGCAAAGCCCGTTAGATTGGCATATATAAAAGCTAAGCTCACAAAAGACAGGTTTTTTAACATTTTTCCACTTGTATGAGATATTTTTCGTACTCCTGAGCTATTCTGTCCCATGTGAAGTTTTTGGCAAACTCTATACCTCTCTTGCCCATCTTGAGAACAAGCTGGTCATCCCTCAAAAGCATCTGTATTTTTTCCCTCAGGTCCTGTGGGTCTTCCTTTTTGAAAGAGATGCCAAAGCCGTTGTCCACTACATATTTTAGCTCAGGTATGTCGCTCACTATGAGTGGTTTGCCCATGGATGCCACCTCCAGCGCCACTATGCCCTGTCCCTCAAACCTTGAAGGCATGACAAAAAACCGCGCCTTTTTAATAAACTCATACTTGCGCTCGCCCGTGACTTTTCCTATGTATCTCACATGCTCAAAGCCTCTGACCATTTTTAAAAACCTCTCCCTGTCTTTGCCGTCCCCTGCTATCAAAAGCTCCGAACCTTTAAGATCCTTAAAAGCTTTTACAAGCAAATCAATGCCCTTTTGATGTATGTCTATCCTCCCAAGAAAGGCTACATAACTGCCCAGCTTTGCATCCTCCTCAAGCTTTTCTATGCCCTGCGGAATTACCTTCCCCTCTATATTCCACCTCTGGTTGAGAGCCTCAGAGATTACTATCAAATTTCTAAACTTTCTGGGATAGAGCTTTTCCATCAGGTAAAAAGGAATACCCATCAGGTTATACTTCCTGAGTATCTCCTTTCCCATATAGTTCTGAAGCTGCAAAACAACGGGTCTTTGGTTTTCAAGCAAGTAGGAGAAGACAGGGTTCCAAGGTGCAAAGTCTTCAACTATCACATCATAGTCCTTAGCGTTTTCCCTCAGAAATCTTATGGCTTCAAAAGCGTAAGAGAAGGTGCTAAAAACATAGTTTTTAGGGTTTCCCAGAAATCTGTACTCAAAGTTTTCGTTCACCTTGTAGTCCTGCGCGCCTGGGTATTTGCCACTGACCACTGTTATGAAGTGTCCTTTCTGGGAGAGCCTTCTGTAAATCTCGTACACCCTTACCGCACCGCCACCCCCCACCCACGGGTTGTTTATGTGGTCGTAGATAAAGTGAAGTATCCTCATGGCTTTCTTGCTATTATGTAAACTGTTCTTCCTACTATCTCGTAGGGAATGAAGGAAAAGTCGTTGGGTGTCAGCAGATTAAGGAGAGGAAAGACAGGAAGCAGAGGCAGATACTCCCACCATCTTAAAACCTTTACTTGATAAACTTCAAAACCGCACATCTTGGCAAGAGTCTTTAAACTTTTTTTTGTCCAGGGACGCACGTGAGTTGGGTCTGAGTAGAAGTTATACCCATCGGGGCAAAAAAGGGATGTGTAATATTCTGTAGTGCAATAAAAGTATCCTCCTCTCTTTAAAACCCTGTAGCCTTCTGTGAAAAGCTTCTGGGGGTTCTTAAGGTGCTCTATAACAAAGTTGGAGATGACTATATCAAAGCTGTTCTCTTCAAAGGGAAGGGTCTCTTCTTCTATGTCGCATCGCAAAAAGCTTACATAATCTGGAAGGACTGGGTTTTTCTCCAAGTCCACTCCATAAAGCTCTGCGGATGGGTTTATAAATTTCTTTATGTAATTTAGGACCTCCCCGGTCCCACAGCCTACATCAAGAACTTTAGAAGCGGTTTTTATATTGGGTATCTTGATTAGCTTTTTTACAGATATGTTGGTAAGCCTATAGTATATCTTTTCTGTGGTGGCGTGTTTTCCTAAAAGTTTTCTAAAAAGAGGTCTTAGCCCTATATGTCTGATGCTTGCAAGATGCTCTTGATAACCTCTATGCTTTTCCAAGTTTTAACCTCCATACCATTATTGCCGCTTCAAGGGCTATTTTTTTGCTCATCTTGGAAGAGCCACTGCCCCGCTCGTAAAAAATTATGGGTATTTCCGCTATTTTAAAACCAAGCCTATAGGCTTTATAAACCATCTCTATCTGGAAGGCATACCCGTTTGACTTGATGGCGTCAAGGTTTATCTTCTCAAGCACTTCCCTGCGGTAGCATCTGTATCCGCTGGTTATGTCGGTAAGCTCCTTAATGCCTAGGATAGTGGTAGCATACCAGTTGGCAAACTTAGAAATCAGGAGCCTTTTGAAGTCCCACCCCACTACGCTGATGGTTCCTCTCGTGTATCGGGAGCCTATAACCAGGTGGTATCCTTCCTTCATCTTTTCTACAAACCTGGGTATGTCCTTAGGGTCGTGGGAAAGGTCCGCATCCATCTCAAAAAACAGCTGGTAGTCTTTATCTAGCCCCCACTTAAAACCTGCTACGTAAGCACTTCCTAAGCCCATCTTGTAGGGTCTTTCCAGAAGGTTTACCTTGGGTTCTTTATTAGACCACTCTTTTACCACCAGAGGAGTCCCATCCTGAGATCCATCATCCACCACAAGAAGGTCCAAAAAGCCATATTCTAAGAGCTTGGGAATTAGCACCTTCAAGTTTTGCGCCTCGTTGTAGGTAGGAAGCACCAGCAGAGCCTTCATGTTATGCGCTCCAGAAACTCTTTTTTAGTCCTTTCCCAAGAGAAGTTTTTGGCCCACTCAAGGCAGCCTTTAGCAAGCTTGTTATATAGCTCCTTGTTTTCCCACAATTCTAAAACTTTTTCAGCCATCTCCTTGTAGTCTTTTACCAGAAAGCCCGTGTGTAAGTCTCTTATGCTGTCTTTTAGACCCTGCACGCGATAGCCTATGGCGGGAGTGCCAAAAGCGTTTGCCTCAATAACCACCTGTCCCCAACCTTCCCTTATACTTGGAACCAGAAGAAAGTGGGACTTTTCCAGAATTTTATACTTTTGCTCGCCTTCCAGGTAGCCAGTAAAGACTATGTCCTGCAGGTGGGAATATTTACCAGTAAGATAAGAGTATAGTGGACCATCTCCCACTACAAAGAGCTTTGCATCCTTTATGCGCTCTTTTACCAGCAGAAAGGCTTTTATGGCATCTTCTGGGTTCTTTGTCCTTTTGAGCCTTCCCAGATAAACCAGATGTAGACTTTCCTCTTTATTGGGTAGTCTTTCCAGAGGACGCACTCCCAGACCATTGGGTATTATGCGTATGTGCCTAAAGCCAAGATTCTTAAGGTCGTCGTAGGTAGATTCAGACACCGTTATGGCAAGCTTGTTTCTGTAGAGCTTTAGCAAAAGCTTCTCAAGGGTTTTGAAGGGATAGCCCAAAAATCCGAGCTCCACAGTCCAAAACTCTTGATAAAGCTGGTGTATTAAGAGCACTGAATTTTTCAGAAAGAAGGTAAAAAAGCCCAAGCCGTTAAACTCGTCTATAACTATCCAATCTTTATCCTTTTTGAGTGCATACAAAAGTCCGTAAAAGTGAGTGGTAAGCTCGCTTCCCTTTCTTATAAACCTCACTCCGTCTATTACCTCCTCACTTTTGAGACCTTTAGCCTTTGAAGCAAACCACTCTGCAAGCCCTCCCCTTTCTACTACAGCCTTTGCCAGCTCCATGGTGTATACCTCCGCGCCACCCCTTTCGGGATGCTTTATACACCTTCTGTTTAAGAAAAGCACTTTCATGCCATATACAGGCTAACAAGCCACAGGCAGAAGAAAACCACGTAAGCAAACAGAAAAGCTTTCTTAAAGCCCTTTATTATCGCAAAAGATAGGGATAGCACCCAGCCAGCCAAAGACAGCACCACCAGAAGGCTCCAAAAAGTTGAAGGGTATGGGTCGTACTGGGTAAAGCTTTTGAGGTCTTTGAAGATTTTTTGGTAGTCTTTCTGTGGTGGGTTGTTATGCTCAATGTATAGCTCCATCTTGGTAAGAAGCATTTTCTCTTCAAGAGGTTTTATCTTTTCAGAGTAGGGAACAGAGATACCTCTTAGCTGATAGAGGGAAGACCTTAGCGTTTCGTAGCAGAAGAGTTTGTGGGACTTTTCCAAAAGGCTGTTGCAGACTTTTTCTATCCTTTCTATAGCTTTCTGGTTGTAAGGGCTAAAAGGCAAGTAGTTGAGAAGAGCGCGCTCGTACATAGATATAGCCATAAGGGGTTTGCCGTTTATCAGTAGCATATCCCCTTCTGTGATTAGGCGCTTTTGATTACTTATCAGCACGTATACAGAGCTAACAAGCAAAGCCATCAATACCAGCATCCACCTCATTTTTTGCTCCTGCTTTTGTATTCTGCGGTGTATTGGTAATATCTGAACTTCTCAGGTTTGTTGTTTTCCATCACAGCATTATAGAGCTCTATGTAGTTCCTGGTTTGAGCTCCCTGAGGTATGAAAAAAGTCTCACCGGGGTAGCTGGTGTCCCCCGGCACGTTTATGGAGACTCTGAAGGTGTTTCCCATGTATCTAACATCGTAGCTTATCTTTCCAGAAGGGTTGGGAACGTCAATAGCGCTTATCATGTAAGCAAACATAGGAAGCGAGAAGGTGCAGAGCACGGAGCTGAATCTATCATCGGTGGGATAGCTGGCACAGTCCAGCATAGCTATATGCTCCAGCTCCTGCCACTTGAGGAGTCTTTTGTCCCAAGCCTTCTTTGGCACCTCAACGTTTTTTGGGATGAGGGCAAAGGAAAAGACCCAGAACCGGTTTTCAAAGAAGGGAGAGAGGGGGTTTGGAGGTTTCAGGTATATAACACTGTAGAGCCTTCCGGAGGAGGCAAAGAACGACATATTTCCTTTAAAGAACTCAGAAAACACATGGCTGTTTTTGTAGAGACTGAGCGGATAGCAACCTCTGGGTAGCAGGGTGGAGCTTTCGGGAGAAAGGTAATCATTGGAGCATACGTCTTCCCTGTAGCGGGCTACGTACTTAAAGTACCAGGACTCAAAAGTGTGATTGTCTCCGTAAGTTAGATAGACACTTCCAACAGGCAGAGAAGAGAGGATAGCCTTGGATATAGAATATGCCACGTAGTTGTCATTAAAGTTCTGGTCTATGAGCCTCTCAAACATGGGAAAAAGAGCATACGCGGAAACCCCCAAAGGCACAGCCGCTTTTAAAAGCTCGGTGTTTTTAAGAAAGCTCACCACCGCGTAAAGACCAAGCCCAGAAAACAGAGAAAAGCCAAAAAGCATAGGAAGAAAGTACTGGTGAGCTCCTATGTACCACTGGTCCATGCTCATAAGAGGTGCAGAGAAGGTAAGCTTTGCCAAAAATACCGAGTAGGTAAGGAAAAAGGCGCTAATATATACACCCAGCCTTTTGGAAAGCCTAAAGCTCCAAAATACCCCAAGCAAGAAAAGAGGAAAGGCATAAACAGGAAAGTTGTGGAGCAGGATTGTGAGAACATTTTTTATAGCGTAGTAGTAGCCAAAAATGTCCTGCCACGAGTTTTTGACCACATCCACCGAAGAGGCAGACTCGTATGGCTTTCTCAGAAATACCACGAGGAAAGACTCCAAGTCATAGACGGGATTGGGAGCAAACACCCTGTTGCCTCTTATGAGCATGTGCAGGTTTGCCAGAAAACCAAGCAGGAAAAGAAGAAGGCTTACAGGAAGGTTTCTCAAAACCTCCCTAAGGTAGAAGAGGGAAAGCACAAAGAGAGGCACCACCATCATAAAGCCCGTGTGGTGGTTGGCAAGCGTAAGACCCAGCAAAAAGCTAACCAAGTACTGATACTTTCTGTCATAGCCCTCCAGAGCCACCTTTAGACCCGCATACAGCATAAGGGAGATGATAAAGAGGTTAAGAGGGTAGAACTTTACCACCACAGACTGACCCCAGAAGGAGTAAGAAACACCCAAAAGAGCCACAGGAAAGAGTGCACTGTACTTTTCCCCCGTGATCCTGTAAACTATCCTGTAAAGCACGTAAAGGCTCAGAAGCGAAAAAGTTATGCTTACCAGCACCATCCTAAAAGGTACGCTACCCAAAGGTAGGAAACTGAAGGCTTTTAGAACTTCCATATAAAGTGGATAGCCAGAAGGATGGGCAAGACCAAGAGTGATGCCACCTACCGCAAACTCTCCCGCATCTCCCGTGTTTATAACCTTGCTGGCAGAAAGTGTGTAAAGAAAGGCAAAAAGGCAAAGAAGCAGGTATATCACCTTACCGTACACCTAAAGCTGTTTCCCCCAAACTCGCACACCGCAGTGTAGTTGTTTACTCCTGCCAAAACCCCTTTTACAGTCCCACTTGCCACGCCGCCAGGAGCACAGGTATAACTCCCATCCAGCAAAACCTCTACGTTGCCCATAGCCGTGTTGACATTAGAGCAGTTGGGAAGGTTAGAAAGGTCAAAGGTAGTGGGAGCATCCACAAACCTTGACACACAGTCTGCCATGGCATCTTTGGCGCACGCAGAAGCAATGGAGAGCGCAAAGTTGCTGACCTTGGATCTATCCCGATACGCAAGATAAGAAGGTATAGCCATAGAAGCCAGAATTGCCAGCAAGGCTATAACCAAAAGAAGCTCTATAAGAGTAAAACCCCTACCCTTAAACATGATAAAAACCCCCGCGAAGGGGGTCTAACAAAGAGTTTAACTCAGATTAACCTTGTATTGTGCACTTCACGCTCTGATTGCTGTAGTTGCACACGGCAGTAAAGTCTGTAACACCCTGAAGTGTAGCAACTGAGGAGGCATTAGTTGGTGGTTGTCCATCAGCCTGGCAAGTTCCAGAGGGTTGTGTGAGGGTTACAGTGCCACCTGCGGTACTTACACTGGTGAGAGAACAATTACCTAGAGAAGCTGCGGTTATAGTGGCGTTCGGGTTTTCCGTGCAGAAGGCTACCACGTCCAGCATACAACCTCTGGCTATGGGTTCTGCGTAGGAGCTTACCTTTGCCTTTCTCTGGTACTTGAGGTACTGAGGTATTGCCAGAGAGGCAAGTATGGCTATGATGGCTATGACGATGAGCAGCTCAATAAGGGTGAAACCCTTTGAGCTGTTGAGCCTTGCCGCTTGGCTTGTGGCTGAGTAAAGGTTCCTCATGACTAAACCCTCCTTTAAAGGTTGTTGGTTTTAATTTTAATCCTCTTTTTTAGGTCTGTCAAGCAATTTCACGATAACTTCACGAAAGTTATTTTTCCCCTTTCTGAGGAAGCTCAAATATCTTGTAAAGTAGTTGTCTTATTTCTCTTATGTCTTGCTCTATCCTGTCAAGCCTCTTGTCCATTTCACTAAACCTTCTGTCCATATCTTGTCTTAGGTCATCAATACGCTTGTTGAGCAGATTAGCCACTATGCCTATAACGGCAGTAAGACTGGCTATAACAGTGAGAGCTTGCACCCACTCCATCTACTTCTCCTCCCTGTGTGGAGCCTCAAAAGCTTTGTAAAGCAGCTGCCTTATCTCTCTTATGTCCTGCTCCAGTCTGTCCAGCCTTCTGTCCATATCTTGTCTTAGGTCATCAATACGCTTGTTGAGCAGATTAGCCACTATGCCTATAACGGCAGTAAGACTGGCTATAACAGTGAGAGCTTGCACCCACTCCATCTACTTCTCCTCCCTGTGTGGAGCCTCAAAAGCTTTGTAAAGCAGCTGCCTTATCTCTCTTATCTCTTGCCTTAGCTCTCTTATGTCATCCTTGAGGTCATCTATACGCCTGTTTGTATCCTCAATGCGTCTATTTGTGTCCTCAATACGCTTGTTGAGCAAATTAGCCACTATGCCTATAACGGCAGTAAGACTGGCTATAACAGTGAGAGCTTGCACCCATTCCATAGCGTTAAATATATCTTAGTTTAGGTCTTTGACACTAAAAACTTCACCAATGATAATAATCATGTTGCCAATCTCCTACCATTTGCGTATCTTAAAAGCCAGTAAAACTTTTAAAGGAGGTAGCACTATGGAAAAGGTAGCTATGAACTTCTTCGTTACGGAGAAGGCATCCCAGGAGGTTTTAAAAATAGCTCAGGAAAACAATATCACCGAGCCCATACTTAGGATCAGGGTTGTGCCTGGTGGATGCTCAGGTTTTCAGTATGCTATGGGTTTTGACGACACCATAGAAGAGGGTGACCATGTCTTTGAATACGGCGGTGTTAAGGTGGTGATAGACCAGTTTTCTATGCCTTATGTTAACAACGCAGAGCTTGATTATGTTATGGACTTTATGGGTGGCGGATTTACCATAAAGAACCCCAATGTTACAGGCTCTTGCGGTTGTGGAAGCTCTTTCTCCTGCGGATGAGACTCTACCGCCCTTCGGGCGGTTTTTTCCTAACATAAACCTTTATATACTGCGGTTGAACCTCAGAAGGGTACGCCAATAATTTAAAAGGGCTTTCTACATGCACCTTGAGCATATAATCACCCTCATCCAGTCCTTTTACATCAACTATGGCTTTTACTCCTTCCAAGCTCTCATTTAGGCTAAACCTCTCAATAACTAGCAATCTTATCCTCACTCTCTTTCTATCAAGTTTATATGTATAATGTGGATTCTCATTTGCTATCTCTATGTTTTTCTCTACCAGGATGGGTACCCTTACTCCCAAGTTTACCACTAACCACAAAGAGAATCCCAAAAAGAGCGACAGAAGTTTGTAATGCCAGTCCTTCAAAAACAGATCCTTAAGCATGACTTATTCCAAGCTCCTTAAGTAGGAGATTCTTAAGTCCTTCCGGGTCTAAGTTCCTATAAAATCTCTCGTCAACGGCTACGGATATCTCACCTGTCTCTTCGGATACCACCACCGCTATAGCGTCGCTTTCCTCCGCTATGCCCAGTGCTGCTCTGTGCCGTGTTCCGTATTTTTTGGGAAGGTCCGGAGATTTGGAAAGTGGTAATATACAGGATGCAAAAGCTATTCTATCACCTCTTATGACAACAGCTCCATCGTGCAGAGGTGTTAAAGGGTCAAAGATGGTTATTAAGAGCTCAACAGAAACTATGCTATCTATGGAGACGCATCCCTCAATTAGCCCCTCTATGTTCTGTCCTCTTTCTATGACTATGAGAGCTCCTATCTGTCTTTCGGAGAGAAAGCTGCAAGCTCTAACTATTCTCTCCACCACCCTCTCCTCAACAAACTTTATGCCTACCACGTGTGTCCTCTGCCCCAGTCTTGAGAGAGCCTTCCTTATCTCAGGCTGAAATATGACTACTATGGAAAAAAGCCCCACAGCCCAAAACTTGTCAAAGATCCACGAAAGAGTCCTGAGCCCCAAAAGCTCCGCAAAAATCCAAAAAGAGCCAATAAACACAAGACCCTTAAGTATTTGAAAGCCTTTGGTGATTTTCAAAAAGTGTATAACCATGTATATGAAAAAAGAGACTGCTACAATATCTATAATGTCCCTGAAGGAGAAGAATTTTAAAAAATCAAAATTCACCATAAGTCCTTATCGTATCCAGCAAAGCAAGAAACTCTTTTGTTTCCTTAACATCATGCGTCCTTACAATATTGGTACCTTCTATAACCGCATAAGCAAGGGCACCAAGGCTTCCGTATAGCCTCTCCCTTGGTTCTGTCTTCTTTCTTAGCAAACCCTCTATAATCAAGCCTATAAAAGACTTCCTTGATACACCAACCAGCAGAGGAAGTCCAAAAACTTTAAGCTCTCTGAACCTTTTGAGTATCTCTACATTATGCTCAGGGAGCTTACCAAACCCTATGCACGGATCCAGTATTATATCACCTTTGTGTCCTTTTTGTCTGAGCTTTTGCACGCCTTCTTCAAACCACTCCACTAACTCCTGCATCACATCCTCGTATATTATGGTCATGTGCTTCCACTCCTCCGGCCTTCCCTTTGTGTGTCCCATCACATAAGGACAGCTATAAGTGGCTATCACATCAAACATCTTTTCATCAAAACTGCCACCGCTTATGTCATTTATCATGTCCGCACCTTCTTCCAAGCACGCCTTTGCCACCTGCGACTTATAGGTGTCTATGGATATCCATATATTGGGAAGCTCTTTTCTGAGTTCTTTAAGCACTGGAAGGACACGCTTTAGCTCCTCATCGGTACTTATCCTCTCGGAGCCTGGTCTTGTAGACTCACCGCCTATGTCTATGATCTCCGCTCCCTCCTGTGCCATCTGAACACCTCTTTTGACCGCCTGCGCAACATCCATATAGAGACCACCATCAGAGAAAGAGTCGGGAGTTACATTGAGCACACCCATAACAGCAGTTTTTATTCCAAGTGGCAGCACCTTGTAGTTGTACTGGAGTTTGAAGGACTTTTTTCTGTAATTTATGAGACCTTCAAGTATCTTAAAGGATAAACTCTTGTGTTTTTTGACAATGCAGGAGCAAAAATCCCTTATCCTTGCCTCACTTCCGCATATGGCATATCTACCTTCCTGATAAAAGATAGAAATGCAAGAGCTTCTGGCACAATCAAACAAAAGGCTCGGGTCTGTATTTTTGTCTTCAAAGTATATAACATGAAAAATCCCCTCAAAAGCTCTGCTATCCGCCTCTTTAAAGAATATGCCCACTTTTTCCTTCAGAAATCTGTAAAAAGCATCTCTGTCTTTAAAGCTTTTGATGAGCATGATAAATAGTATAATCTTTGGAGCATCCCCTGGGTGATTTTTAACTGAATACCATTGTACTTGAATTCATACATACTACCATGAAAGATGATATAATTTTTTAGATGAGAGTGTTCACGATGCACTGGACTTATATACTTGAACTTGGAAATTAGGGTGGAGCATAATAAAATCCTTAGGCAGAGGTGTGGTTGATGCATAAAACTAACACATCGGCTGTAGTATTAAATCAATTGAAAAAACCTAAACCTTTTGTTAAGTGGGCTGGTGGTAAAAGACAATTGATAAATTTATTAATCGATAATTTACCGATAGAGTATGACACATATATAGAACCTTTTATTGGAGGAGGTGCATTGTTGTTTGAGATTATGCCAGATAGAGCAATTATAAATGATATAAACGAGGAGCTTATAAATGCATATAAAGTTATAAGGGACAGCTTAACAGAACTCATAGAAAGCCTTAAACAACATAAAAATGAAGAAGGTTATTATTATAAAGTAAGATCACTGTCTCCAGATAAACTATCTCCAGTAGAAAGAGCTAGCAGGTTTATATATTTGAATAAAACTTGTTTCAATGGACTTTATAGAGAGAATTCAAAAGGACAGTTTAATGTTCCTTTTGGGAAATACAAAAACCCTGTAATAGTAGATGAAGAGAATTTAAAATTAGTTTCTGATTATTTAAACACGGCAAATGTAGAAATCTATAATACAGACTATAAAGAAATTTGTAAATTGGCTAAAAAAGGAGATTTTGTTTACCTGGATCCCCCTTATTATCCTCTAACAAAGACGGCATCTTTTACAAAATACAATAAACATGATTTTACAGAGCAGGATCATTTAGAATTACGTGAGGTATTTGAGGAATTGGATAAAAAAGGCTGTTATGTAATGTTGTCTAATTCAAATACTGAGTTTGTAAAGGAGCTTTACAGAGGCTATAATATTTTGGAAATAGAAGCGAACAGGTTTATAAACTGTAAAGGAGACAAAAGAGGGAAAGCAAAGGTTGAAATTTTGGTAAAAAATTATTGAGAAGACAATTTTTATTAATCCTATGTCTATTATATTTTTTTAGGTAGGGTGCTAAATGGAAAGAAAAGATGCTTTAGAAAAAGGTAAACAGCTAATAGGAAAAGACTTGAGAGAGCTTGCAGATAAATTGGGGATTACTGTATTCAAAAGAGAGAAAAATAAAAGAAAGAAAAATAAAGGTTGGGCTGGACATGTTATTGAAAGATATTTGGGGCTTCCTTTAAATTCCGCTCAGTCTCCTGACTTTGGTTCTTGGGAATTAAAAGTAGTATCGTTAAAATACTTAAAGTCTGGAGAATTAACTGTTAAATAAACAATGGCTATCACTATGATAGATCCTTATAATGTTTTACAAACACCATTTGAAGAAAGCCATTTATTACGAAAGTTACAAAAGATGTTAATATTTGCACGAATTTGGGAAGGATTAGATGAACCTCGCTCAGTGTTATATGGAATATACGAATTTGATTTAAGAGATAAAGAGTTGTATGAACAAATCAAAAAAGATTATGAATTAGTAAGGAATACTATCAAGGTAAAGGGTTTTAATGCTTTAACAGGAAAGATGGGGGTATATGTACAACCAAGAACTAAGGGAGAAGGACATGGAAGTACAACTAGAGCCTTCTATGCAAGAAAAACGTTACTACAAAGAATCATTTTTAATAAATGAATTTCAGAAGGAGAAATGGTTATATCTTTAAATACTATTCTTAATACGCTGAGTGAGAAATTAAGCATGATAAAGCACCTCCTCAAAGCTCTCTCTGAAAAAGCTATAGCCAATAGCATAACCATACAGCAAGGCGAGCAGAGTTATGTCCTTCCTCCCTTCACATACTCACATTCCCTATAACCCCTATCCCCCATAAGCTCAAACTTATCCAGCAGCCATCTTAGCCATCCACTATGATTTAATAGTTTGGGGGTTATTATAACAGCCCCCTGCCCTCAAAGGACTTTTTGCTATGAAACTAAAGGCTTTCTGAATTTCTCACTCAGCCTATAAATAGTATAATCTTTGGAGCATGAAAGGATTTCTTATAACCCTTGAAGGTATTGACGGCTCTGGAAAGACAACGCAGGCAAACCTCCTTTACGAATACCTAAGGAGCAAAGGTCATAAAGCTTCCTTATACAGAGACCCCGGAAGCACCCCTCTGGCGGAGAAGATAAGAGAGCTTATCATGAGCTTTTCACTGGACCCTATAACGGAGCTTCTGCTTTTTGAAACTGCACGCTCAAGCCTTGTGTGGGAAAAAATATTGCCAGACCTCCAAAAGGGTAATGTGGTTATAGTGGACAGGTTCATAGATTCCACCGTTGCCTATCAGGGTTATGGTAGGGAGATAAACCTTGGAACTGTGAATGTGCTCAATCACATAGCAACAAGGGGGAGAAAGCCGGACCTGACTTTTATCCTCCATGTCCCGCTGGAAGTAGCACTGAGCAGAATAGGGAAAGACAAAACCAAGTTTGAAGATAAAGATTTCCTCAGAAAGGTAAGAGATGCTTACTTTCTTATACAGAGTTCTGAGAAAGAGAGACAAATCTATCTCATAGATGCCAACAGGGAAAAGGAGGAGGTCTTTAAGGAGATAGTTAAAATAGTGGAAAGTAGGTTATAATGTAAGCATGCTGAAGGAAGGGGATAAAGCACCGGAGTTTTGTCTTGAGGGTATAGATGAGGACGGGAAAGAGGGCAGGTTTTGTCTTAGGGACTTTTTGGGCAAACCGCTGATACTTTACTTTTATCCCAAAGATGACACGCCGGGCTGTACACAAGAGGCGTGCGATTTTAGAGACAGCATGTCAAGACTTAGCTCTATGGGAATAAGAGTTGTGGGCATAAGTCCAGACAGCCTTAGCTCCCACAAAAAGTTTAGAGAAAAGCACGGGCTTAACTTCATACTTCTGAGCGACCCTGAAAAGGAGGTGGCAAAGCTATACTCTGCCTATGGCAAAAAGAAGATGTACGGCAAAGAGACGGAGGGTATAATAAGGAGTACCTTTTTTATAGATGAAAGTGGAGTTATCAAAAGGGCATGGTACAATGTAAAAGCAAAGGGACATGTAGAAAATGTGCTTAAAAGTATAGAGTGACCATGAAAGCACAGGAGATGCTGGAAAACTTTCCGGAGCAGATAAATCCCGTAGATACACCTTCTTTGAACCTAAGGGATTACGCGGGGATAGTTTTTAGCGGTATGGGTGGCTCTGGTATAGTGGGGGACCTGGCAAAGCTGGTGCTGGAAAAGTCCCAGATTGATATGCCGATACTGTCGGTAAGGGATTATACGCTCCCACCTTATGTAAAGGAAAACTGGGCTGTTTTTTGCGTAAGTTACAGTGGAAACACCGAGGAGACTCTTAGCATAGCACAAGAGGCGCTAAGCAGGAACATAAAGCCCGTGTGTGTAAGCTCAGGAGGAAAGTTAAAAGAGCTTACAAACCAGAGAGGTCTTATGCACTTTGCCTTGCCTTCTGGCTATCCCCCAAGATACGCTCTGGGTTTTATGATCTCTACTGTGCTCTCCCTCATAGGTATGAAAGATGGTCTAAAGGCTTGCAGAGAGTTTTTAAAAGAGAAGAAGGAAAGCATTAAAGAGCAGGCATATAGATTAGCTCAAAGGCTTGAAGGATACATACCTGTTGTGTATGCAACTCCTTTGATGGATGCGGTAGCCTTAAGATGGAAGACCCAAATAAATGAGAATGCCAAAACGCTGTGTTATACTGCAACGCTTCCTGAGCTTCACCACAATGAGGTAGTGGGGCTTGACAATCCAATAACAAGAAATCTATGTACTTTTGTGCTCCTCTTTGACCCAGAAGACCACCCAAGAAATTTAAAGAGACTTGAGATAACAGAGCAGATACTCAAAGACCTGGGAGTAGTGCCTGCTCTTATAAAAGGCGAAGGAAATGAGTTTTTAAACAGGCTCTTTTACCTCATTTACTTAGGGGATTGGGCGAGTTTTTATCTTTCACAGCTCTATGGCTACGACCCTATTCCCGTCAAAGTTATAGACAGCATAAAGGAGAAGCTAAGTTTATGATGCTGGACCTAAGCTGGTTTGTGTTCGGCTCTTTAGTGCTTATAGCTCTTTTTCTGGACCTTTTTGTCTTCCACAGAAAGCCTCACAAGGTATCAGTAAAAGAGTCTCTTCTGCTGTCGCTCTTTTGGATTCTCATAGGCTTAGGCTTTGGACTTTATGTGCTTTATACCAAAGGTTATCAGCCAGCTACCGAGTATATTACCGGCTACCTTCTGGAAAAGTCGCTGAGCTTAGACAACATATTTGTCTTTATCCTCATATTCTCTTACTTTAGAGTTCCTGACAAATACAGGCACAAAATACTCTTTTGGGGTGTGTTTGGTGCCATTTTGATGCGTGCGGTTTTTATATTTACCGGGATAAAACTCATAGATATGTTTGATTGGGTCATCTATGTCTTTGGGGTGATACTTTTGGTCTCTGCGGTGAAGCTTCTAACTACTGAGGAGAAAGAGTTTCATCCCCAAGAAACCTTAGTTTACAAAGTAGCAAAAAGGATCTTACCTATGAAGCCAGATATAAGCGATGGGAGATTTTTTGTAAGGGAAGGGAAGAAAATATATGCCACACCTTTGTTCCTTACTCTCCTCTTTGTGGAGAGTTCAGACCTAATGTTTGCTATTGATTCTGTTCCAGCCATCTTAGCCATATCCAGAGATCCTTTCGTGGTTTACACTTCCAACATATTTGCAATTCTTGGACTTCGCTCCCTTTACTTTGCAGCAGATGCCATACTGCCCATGTTTCATTATCTTCACTACGGGCTTGCCTTTATACTTGGTTTTATAGGTGTGAAGATGCTCATATCCGACTTTTATCATATACCAGTTGCTGTCTCCCTTCTGCTCATACTGAGCGCAGTTTTTGTGTCTATGCTGGCATCTTTAGTTTCCAAAAGGATGAAAGGATAAGATTACTCAAGTCTGTAAATGATGGGAATTTTTATCCTGACATTCACCGGAGGTTTAGGCATTAGGTTTTCTACCCTTTTCAGAGTGTTTATTGCGTTCTCATCAAGCATTTTATAACCGGAGCTTTCCTCAACTTTTATGTCCTTTATGCGCCCGTCCTTTGTAAGGAGAAAGGAGACAATCACCTTTCCTTCCATACCTAGCTTCCTCGCAAGCAGTGGATAGGTGAGGTTATGCTTTATTATGCCCGATATGATTTCCAGATTCCCCTTTAGGAATTCTTCCTCAAGCGCTTTTTGCCCTTTGATGGTAAGTTCGGAGGGGGTAGAATTGGTTTGAACTCCCCTTTCCGCTTTGGGTACTCTCTCTTCGGGTGTAACTGGTGCAGGTGCCTCTATATGTTCGTTTAGACTTTCACCTTCTGGTATATTTGGCACTTCTTCCTTACTTGGCATCTCTTCTTCAGTTTTCTTGGGTTTTACCGTACCGCTTTCAACCTGCTTTTTAGTTTCTCTTCTAGGCATTAAAGCCGTTTTTTTAGTATATCTCTCTGCCTTTGGAATTTCTTTAAGCTTCCGAATCTCTTTGGGTTTTTCTATCTCCTTAGGCTCCTCCTTTTTTATATCAAGTTTTGTGAGATCTACCTCCACAACTCTATGCAAGGGTTGTTTAAGCAGTAAAAAGATAGCTATGAGAATGGCGGCATGTATGATAAAGGAAGCAAAGTAAGCCTTTAACCTAAGATGCATTATCTTATTTCTGTTCTTATAGATACCTTTGTAAAGCCAAGTCTCTTTAGACTATCAAGGACACTTACCAAAGACTGCACGCTTGCATCCTTATCCGCCAGCACCTTTATGTTGGCATCCCTATTGGCTGTAGAAATTATTCTTTCAAGATCTTCAAGGCTCACCCTTTTTCCTTCAAAAAGGATCTCTCCACTTTTTGTAATGGCGATCTCAAAGCCCTTTAACTCCCTTACCTCCTGAGACTTGGCAGTGGGAAGGTTTACAGGAATAGAACCCTGAACAACAAAGGTAGCAGTTATAAGCACTATAGTAAGAAGCACCAACATAATGTCAACGAGGGGTATAACATTTATGTCTTTAAACTCTCTATCTTCCATTTACCTTTTCCCACATGGATAATTTTTCTCTTACTCTCCTCAAAAGTACATTGTAAAGAGCAGTTGAAGGGATGGCTACCAGAAGCCCTACTGCGGTAGCTTTAAGAGCAAGAGCAAGTCCCACCATCACCTTTTTGGTATCTACAAAACCCTCCTGACCTATGGTGTAAAAGGTGAGCATTATGCCAAGCACAGTGCCAAGAAGCCCTATATAAGGTGCGTTGGAGCCTATGGTAGCTATCCAGTGCATGTTTTTGGTAAGCTCTAACTCTATATCCTGCCTACTTTTATACTTACTTATATCCGCCCTTTTTATGAAGATGTACCTCTCTATAGCAGTACCCACGGATACAAAGCTCAGGAAGATGAGAAAGCCTATCACTCCATAATCCACAAGGAGTTTTAGTACATCCATGCTATCCTTCTCTTTTCCCCTCCAAGGGAGGGTTGTATAGGTATCCTAAGAAGAACCCCCATACCATGTGGAGTATAAAGGAAGAAATATGAGCTTCCAAAGGTTTTACCATAAAGTTTACTAACCACGGCGCACCGCCCATCATTCCTACAAATCCTACTATACGCGTGAATACATAAAAAATTATACCATATAACATACCTTTCAAGATGCGGTTTTTTAGGAACTTCACATGGAGAAAGTGTGTAGCGTAGGGTAAAGAGAATATGATGGACTGCACTTCGTGCTTGAGTGTCCAAAAAGGATTAGACAATCCTATGCGTGAGTCAGGATAGTGATAAAGTCCAAAAAAACCAAACCATCCGCTAAAGACATAATCAACGAGGAGCATAGCGTAGCCAGCTATTAGACTCGCAAACAGGAAACTCGGAAAATTTACATTCTTTATAGTTTCCCCTTCCATGGCAGGTTATATTGTAATACTCACAATCATAAGTTGCAAGCCTGCAAAGTATGACCATAGTCATACACTATTATCTTCCGCATAGCATACTATATTAACGGAGGTGTGCAAAAAGAGTCATGGTGGAAAGGGGTTTGTATGAGGAAATAAGTAAATTAAAAAGTAAGAAGAATGCCCTGATACCCATACTGCATATCATCCAAGAGAGGCAAGGATACATACCTGAATATACAGTTGACCTTCTCTCCAGCGAGTTAAACCTATCAAAGGCTGAGGTGTGGGGGGTTATCACTTTTTACTCAGACTTCAGGCTTAAGCCCCCTGGTAAACACATTATCAAGGTGTGTAGGTCCGAAGCATGCTTAGCTATGGGTGGTAGGAAGGTGCAGGAACATATAAAGTGTATACTGGGTATAGATTTTGGTCAAACTACCCACGATGGTATCTTTACCCTTGAGGGAGTTTATTGCTTTGGCAATTGTGCGTGTGCTCCTTCAGTTATGGTAGATGGAAAACTTTACGGCAGAGCTTTCCCTGAGAGGATAGACATGATAATGGAGAACATACTCAAAAAGAGGTAAGAAGAAATGGAAGGTAGGTATAAGATATTTGTACCGAGGGACTTCTCTTCTATATCGTTGGGAGCAGATGAAGTTGCCGATGCTATAAAAGAGGAGGCAGAGAGAAGAGGCATAAGTCTTGAGCTTGTGAGGAATGGCTCAAGAGGTATATATTGGCTTGAACCGCTTGTTGAAGTGCAAACTCAAGAAGGTAGAGTAGGATTTAGGAATGTTTCCTTACATGATGTTCCGTCGCTTCTTGATTCACTTATAGGTAATAATAATAAAAACCATCCTCTTTATATAGGTCCCGTAGATGAACTTGAGTATCTTAAAAGACAAGTAAGGCTCACTTTTGAGAGAGTGGGTTTGATAGACCCACTCTCCATTGATGAGTACATAAAGTACAAGGGATTTTTGGCACTAAAGAAAGCTCTGGATATGAAACCTGAAGACATTATTAATGAAATAAAAAGGTCAGGACTACGGGGAAGAGGAGGTGCTGGTTTTCCTACAGGTATAAAGTGGGAGACGGTTTTAAAAACACCATCGGAAGAAAAGTATATAGTATGCAACGCAGATGAAGGTGACTCTGGTACTTTTTCTGACAGGATGATTATGGAGTGTGATCCCTTCCTCCTCATAGAGGCTATGACTATAGCAGGTCTTGCTGTAGGTGCGCGAAGGGGATACATATACCTCCGTTCTGAGTATCCTCTTGCAAAAGAAGTACTGCAAGAGGCTATAAATATAGCATGCGACAGAGGCTATCTTGGAGATGATATAATGGGGAGCGGAAAAAGTTTTGAGATTGAGCTTTATGTTGGTGCTGGGGCTTATGTGTGCGGTGAAGAAACTGCTCTCCTTGAGAGCTTAGAGGGTAAAAGAGGTATTGTAAGGCCAAGACCACCTGTACCTGCAGTAAGTGGACTTTGGGGCAAACCCACCATCGTTAACAATGTTGTTACTCTTGCTACTGTCCCCTGGATAATCAGAGAAGGAGGAGAAAACTATGCCAGCTATGGTACGGATAGATCAAAGGGCACTCTTCCAGTGCAGCTTTCAGGAAATGTAAAAAGGGGTGGTTTAGTGGAGATACCTTTTGGTACTACTCTACGGGAGCTTATATACGATTTTGGAGGAGGTACATACAGCGGGAGACCTGTCAAAGCAGTGCAAGTGGGCGGTCCTTTGGGTGCATACTTACCAGAAAGTATGCTGGATATACCTATAGATTACGAGGCCTTTCAAAAAGTAGGAGGTATTTTGGGTCACGGTGGTATAGTGGTTTTCGATGATACAGTAGACCTCTGGTATATGATGAGATTTGCTATGGAGTTTTGCGCTCGTGAATCCTGTGGTAAGTGCACACCGTGCCGTATAGGTTCCCAAAGAGGTGTGGAAGTAATAGACAAGCTTATGAAAGATGGCACTAATGGGAAACTCTTAACCTTGCTTGAGGATCTCATGGATGTGATGATGCACACATCACTGTGTGGTCTTGGAGGTATGGCTCCATATCCAGTACTTAGTATATTGAGGAATTTTAGTGAAGATCTTGGAATTAAAAAAGAACTTAATATTATTTCTTAGGAGGTGCTGCCATGGCGTTCGTTGATGTGAAGATAAAGGATTTAGGAACTCCACCTGCAAGGTCATCTAAACTGGTTACGGTTGAAATAGATGGGATAAAAGTAAAAGTCCCTGAAGGTACATCAGTTCTAAGGGCTGCTTCAATTGCAGGCATAAGAATACCCAAGCTTTGTGCGACGGATACACTTAAGGCATTTGGCTCATGTAGATTGTGTATAGTGGAAATTGAGGGGAAAAAAGGCTATCCTGCATCATGTACTACTTTAGTAGAAGAGGGTATGAAGGTTAGAACCCACTCGGAAAGGCTTGAGAAGCTAAGAAGAGGCATCATGGAACTCTACATTTCTGATCATCCTCTTGATTGCCTTACTTGTCCAGCAAATGGTAATTGTGAACTTCAGGACATGGCTGGGTATGTAGGGCTCAGGGAGGTCAGGTATGGCTTTGATGGGAAAAATCACCTAAAATTACCTAAGGATGATAGCAATCCGTACTTTACTTTTGACCCTTCCAAGTGTATAGTTTGCTACAGATGTGTTAGAGCTTGCGATGAGATACAGAACACTATAGCTTTAACAGTGGAGGGTAGAGGGTTTGCGTCCCTTGTAAAACCAGGTCCTACAGGCAGGTTTATTACCTCCGAGTGCGTATCCTGTGGTGCCTGTGTCTTTGCATGTCCAACTTCTGCACTTATGGAAAAGAGCGTTATAGAACATGGTATGCCCGATAGAAGTGTGAAAACTACCTGTGCCTTCTGTGGTGTAGGGTGTTCCTTCAACGCTGAGGTAAAGGGTGATAAAGTGGTTAGAATGGTACCCAACAAAGAAGGTGGAGCTAACCATGGGCATTCATGTGTGAAGGGTCGGTTTGCCTGGGTTTACGTGTATTCTAAGGATAGGGTTACTAAGCCGATGCTACGTAAGAGCATAGATGAACCTTGGAGGGAAGTGTCTTGGGAAGAGGCTATAAATTATGTGGCTAATGAGTTTAGAAGAATACAAGAAAAGTATGGTAAATATTCCATAGGTGCTATTACATCCTCAAGGTGTACTAACGAAGAAGTGTATACAATACAAAAGCTTGTCAGGGCTGTCTTTGGTAACAATAATGTGGATACGTGTGCAAGAGTTTGCCACTCTCCTACAGGTTATGGATTGAAGGCAGCCTTTGGTACATCTGCAGGAACCAATAACTTTGATTCTGTACTTTTTGCAGATGTCATTATGGTAATAGGTGCCAACCCGACTGAAGGTCATCCTGTATTTGGTGCACTTCTCAAGAGGAGACTCCGTGAGGGAGCGAAACTTATAGTAATAGACCCAAGGAAAATAGAGCTTGTCAAAACGCCACACATAAGAGCTGACTACCACCTTCAGCTAAAACCTGGGACTAATGTGGCCATTTTGAATGCTATGGCTCATACCATAGTTTCGGAAGGGCTTGAAAACAGGGAATTTATTGAAAAGAGATGTGATACAGAAGCTTATAAAAAGTGGAGGGAGTTTATACTGAGACCAGAAAATTCGCCAGAAGCTGTGGAGAAAATCGCAGGCGTGCCAGCTGAGCTAATAAGAGGTGCTGCAAGGCTTTACGCCACAGGTGGAAGGGCAGCCATATACTATGGGTTGGGTGTTACTGAACATACACAAGGAACCACCGCTGTACTCGCCCTTGCTAATCTTGCCATGCTTACTGGTAATGTGGGTAGGGAGGGTACTGGAGTTAATCCGCTGAGGGGTCAGAACAACGTACAAGGTTCTTGTGATATGGGGTCTTTTCCACACGAATTTAGCGGATACAGACACGTATCCGACCCTGAGGTGAGAAAGCTCTTTGAGGATGCGTGGGGAGTAAGTATAGACCCAGAACCAGGTTTGAGGATACCCAACATGTGGATGCTTGCATTGGAGGGTAAGTTCAAAGGTATCTATATACAAGGCGAGGATGTTCTCCAATCTGACCCGGATGTGCACCGTGTTGTAGAGGCACTTAAGTCTATGGAGTGCGTTGTAGTGCACGATATATTTATGAACGAGACAGCAAAGTATGCCCATGTGTTTTTACCAGGTTGCTCCTTCTTAGAAAAGGATGGTACTTTTACTAATGCAGAAAGGAGGATACAGCTCGTAAGACAGGTAATTCCTCCTATGTGCGGAAAGCAAGAGTGGGAAGTAGTTATGGAAATAGCTAAAGCGATGGGTTATAATATGCACTATAATCACGCGTCCGAGATAATGGATGAGATAGCAAGGCTCACACCCACCTTTTCTGGTGTAAGTTACGAAAAACTGGAAAGACTAGGAAGCATCCAATGGCCTTGTAATGAAAAAGCTCCAGAGGGTACTCCTATAATGCATAAGGATAGTTTTGTAAGAGGTAAAGGGATGTTCCATATAACTGCCTTTGTGCCATCACCTGAAAGAACTACGGAGAGATATCCACTTCTTTTGACTACCGGAAGAACGCTCTTTCAATACAATGTAGGTACACAGACAAGAAGAACACCAAATGTTGTTTGGTACAAAGAGGATGTACTTGAGATCCACCCTAACGATGCAGAAGAGAGGGGTATAAAGGACGGTGATTATGTAAAGCTGGAGAGCAGAAAAGGATGGGTCATATTAAAGGCTAAGATCTCTGATAGAGTAGCACCTGGTGTGGTTTATACCACCTTCCACTTTCCGGAGATTAGGATTAATGTGGTTACTACGGATTATTCAGATTGGGCAACCAACTGCCCAGAGTATAAAGTCACCGCAGTGCAAGTAACACCGGTTTATCAAAAACCTGAACTCGTGGGTGTATACACTGAAAAGGAGTTTGCGGGCGCAGAGGTGTGAGTATGAGTGTAAAGGATCTCATATTTATGGCTAATCAGATAGGTAGCTTCTTTGAATGCTATCCATGGGAAGAGGGTGTAGAAGGTGTTGCCAATCACATAAAAAAATTTTGGCATCCAATGATGAGAGAAGAGTTACTCCGCTACTGTGAGGAACATGGTGATCAGGAGCTTACTCCAATGGTGCGTGCTGCATTGGAACGTTTAAGAGCTGAATTTTATGAAGAAAAACCCTAAGATTTACAGAAGAGACGCTTATTACGAGATCCCTACCCTCATACTCCACAGACCTAACATACCTTTATGGAGAAAGGATCTTATCGTATCCGAGGAACCTCTGGAAATTAGGCTCGTATACCCTAAGGGAGTGGATAATTGGGAAAGTCTTACCCTTTACACCACTATGAGAACACCTGGAGAGGACGAAGATTTAGTTCTTGGGTTGCTCTTCAGCGAAGGTGTTATAAAGAGTTATAAGGATGTAGAATACATTTCTTACTGTGAAAATGTTGAGGAGGAAAAGATAGGTAATGTAGTAAATGTCTTCATAAAAAAATATATAGATGTTGAGGACTTCTCCTCTTTGCTTAGAGTGTCATATATGAGCTCCGCGTGCGGTCTCTGTGGCAAATTGACTATAGAGTATCTCAAGAGGATCATCCCTACTTGTGTAAAGGATGATATGTTTAAGCTGTGTGACGAGTATTTTTACTCTTTACCAGATATTCTCAGAAAGCATCAGGAAAAGTTTCTCCTTACTGGTGGAACACATGCCTGCGCTGCCTTTGATGTAGAGGGAAATTTAATAGGGGTAAGGGAGGATGTAGGAAGACACAATGCTATGGATAAGCTTATAGGCTATATGTTGCGTATAGGCAAAATACCTCTCAAAAGAACTTGTATTGTAGTGAGTGGTAGAGCAAGCTATGAGCTTGTTCAAAAGGCTCTTATGGCTGGTGTACCTATCCTTGCTTCCATAGGTGCTCCTTCCACATTAGCAGTAAAACTTGCCAAGGAGTTTGGTATGACCCTTGTAGGTTTTTTAAGTAGGAAAAGGTTTGTGGTCTATAACGACGTAGGAAGGCTTGACTTAGATAAGTGGTTGCACGAGACTAATCTTCTCAGCATGTTTAAAAACTCCCAAAGTAATGATTAGCAATACTTCCCGCTAATGCTAACAGTGAGCTAACCCTCTCTGTGGCTCTCTCCCAATAAAGGATAGACTTGGAGGAAAGACTAAAAGAACTATTCCCAAAAGTCCCTGACTTTACCACGCTCCTTTTATTGCGTCTTTTGCTTTTGAGAGCTGTGATGTTTTTGCCAACGCTGAGAATTTGGTATTTGGGGATTTTTTCAACAGGTCGGTACCACTTGACTGACAGTTATTTTCGTTGTATGCTAATTAAATTTAAGGAGGTAGCTGATGAGAGTTAAGGGTCCGTCCTCAAGGAAGTTTAAGAAGAAGATACTAAAGCTGGCAAAGGGTTTTAGAGGCCAGAGAAAAAATGTTTACAGAAGGGCAAAGGAGTATGTGTTCAGAGCTTTGCAATATCAATATAGGGACAGAAGACAGAGAAAGAGAGAGTTTAGAAAGTTGTGGATAGCAAGAATAAACGCTGCGGTAAGACCTTATGGTATGTCTTACAGTAAGTTTATGGCAGGGATTAAGAAGGCGGGCATAGACCTCAATAGAAAAGTTATGGCAGATATGGCGGTAAGGGATCCGGAGGGCTTTGCACAATTAATAAGTAGGGCAAAAGAGGCTCTGGCTTCTGTATGATGTTAGACCCTCTTGAGATAAAAAGACAGGTGGAGGAGGACCTAAAAGAAGTAAAAAGCCTACAAAAACTTTTGGAGGTCAAAGCCAAATACATAGGAAAGGAGGGGATAATTACTCAAGCTCTTAAAGCCATAAGGGAAGTTCCACAAGAGCGGAGGAAAGACTACGGCTTGCTGATAAATACCATCAAAGAAGGCGTGGAAAAGCTTCTGAGGGAAAAGGAAGAAGAACTCAGGCATCTTGAGGTGGAGGAAAGGCTAAAAAATGAATGGGTGGATATGTCTGTACCTTTGGAGCCTTTGGTGGGCGCTTTGCATCCTGTGACGCAAACTCTCAGAAGGATAAAGGACATATTTATCGGTATGGGTTTTTCGCCCTTTGAAGGACCGGAGATGGAGCTTGAAGAGTATAACTTTGACCTTTTGAACATACCCAAAGAGCATCCAGCAAGAGAGATGCAGGACACATTCTACATAAACATGGAAGGCTATCTTTTAAGAACGCACACATCACCTGCACAAATAAGGGTTATGCTTTCTCAAAAACCACCCATACAGGTTATAGCACCTGGAAAAGTTTACAGAAGAGATGATGATCCTACTCATTCACCCATGTTTCATCAAGTGGAAGGGCTTGTGGTAAACGAATATGTGAGCTTTCGGCACATGAAGTACACCATAGAGTCTTTTTTGAGAGCTTTTTTTGAAAAACATGTATCCGTCAGATTTAGAGCCTCTTACTTTCCCTTCACCGAGCCTTCCGCTGAAGTGGATATAGGTTGTGTTATATGCGGTGGTGTTGGTTGCAGAGTTTGCAAAGGTTCTGGATGGTTGGAAGTTATGGGCTGTGGTATGGTCCATCCCAAGGTCTTAGAAAACTGTGGTATAGATACAGATATTTATCAAGGTTTTGCCTTTGGTATGGGGGTTGAAAGGCTTGCTATGCTTTACTTTGGCATAGACAATATAAAGCTGTTTTATGAAAACCATCTGAGATTTTTGAAACAATTTATATAAAAGCTTAGAGAAGTAAGAGGTTTATAAAAAGCGCAGGGATCAAAAGCAACGAGAAGATAAAAAGACTGAGCTGGTGGTTTTGAAGAATTTGGAATATGAGGGAATACAGAAAAACACCTCCCAGGTGGGAAGAAAAGTAAAAAAACATAAATCTGTATATATACTCGTCTTTTGGGTACCTATAGTAAAGGTAAGTGCGGAAAAATATCCAGTAGAGGGCTATACTAATACCCACCAATACGGAAAGTGGATAGAAAAGTCTGGAAAATCCTACGAAGGGAGGTATAGATAGCATCAACAATACTGTAAGCACTCCCAAGTACTTTATCCCTAACTTTTCAAGGAAGATGGGTGAGAGCAATGCAGAAAAAAAAGCGCTGATCAGGGCGGTAGCAAACAGTCTGTGTATGTATGGCTCGCTCAGAGAAGCGCTGTCCTTTAGAACATAATAAGCCATAGAAGAAAGGACCTCAGCATACTCACCCATCAACCATACAGAGATTATCTCAGCAATGAACCTCGGACTCTTTATATGGGAAAAATTAAGCTTTCTGGCAGGAATTTTCATGTTCCTAAAAAATAACATGGAAATAAGGAATGCAGAATAAAGCAAAGATAGAGTTTGTAGCTTTACCTTTTCCAAAAAGAGAAGTGTACCCAAAGCTAAAAAACCTGCAGCGTAAGAGAGTCCTACAATGATTTCAAATTTTTCAAACTTGGTTGCTAGCACCTCGTACCAAAAGAAGAAGGCGGTGTGAAAAACCAGAAAGAGAAACAGCAGAAAGAGGACTACGGAAGGCAAAGAGATGAGACTTATAGATAGCGAGAGGATAGAAAGAACAAGCAGGTAAAAGCTGTAATTTAATGCACTAAAGCGGTAAAGACTTAGCCACAAAAGTACGAAGCCAAGAGCGTTGAAAAGAGTTATCAGGTAACCATAGTAGCTTGCATTGAAAAGCCCATAGCTCTTTGATGGAAGGTAGATATAAGTTAGAAAGGATGAAAATATGGTGTCCATAAACTCAAAAAGCACGTAAATTAGAAAAGCCATCACCTCCCCTCTGCCACTTGCATTTCTACCACCGCAATAAACAGCTGAACATCCCTTTTAAAACTGAGATTTACTGCAAGTCTTTTTGCAATTTCGTCCACTATAGTAAGCCCCAATCCGTAAGACTCATCGTCCATATTGAGGTGCTTTTCGCCTTCCGCCACATTACTTATAGAAACTCTGAGTTTGTTATCTTGCAACTCACCCATCACTTGGATCTCAGTATTCTCTTTAGCATACTTTACTGCATTATCCAGCAAGTTAAGAAAGAGAGTGTAGAGAAGTTCATAATCCGAAAGCACCGCCGCTTTTGGTACTCCATCAACATTTATACTCAGATGCTTACTGTAAAGATGGGGTCTGTAAAACTCTACAAGCTCATTTATGAGACCCTTTACATTGATGAGAGTGAGCCTGTGAGGTTTTAGGTCCATATCCGAGAGCACTTTTAGATTTTTTGTTAGTTTTATAATACGCCTTATAGCTCTCTCTATGGCATTTTTTATTTCATTATCTGCCTGTACATAGGGTGCGTTCATAAGTATTATACTAAGAGGTGTTTTTATCTCGTGGGAAAGATAAAGGGCAACCTTCTTAAGTTCCTTTGAGTAAAGCTCATACTCGTGCAGGTACTTCCTTATGTCAAGCACAGACAGAAAAGCTATAAGTATGCTGGTTATAAACGTTGCAAACATTGATGAGAGTAAGAGTACATTTATTCTCCTTTCTATCCTTGATTTGGGAAGTGCTACAATGGCTTTGCAGATGGAAGTTTTGCACGGAAAGGTGTTTACATAAATCAAGTAGTTTCCTACGTCTTGGATATTACCAAGCTGAGTCTTTAACTCTTTGAAAGTGTTAATGTTTATAATATCTTTCATCTTCATGTTAGAGCTTAGCAACTGACCTTTCCGGTCCATTATGAGTATTATGTAGTCGTTGCCCAAATATTGATTGTCTAATAAATCTTCGTCGTGACTCAAAAAATCCACAAGTTTCTCTCCAGTTCTCAAAAGGTATTCGCTCTCCAAATCAATAATATCGGACCTGAAGTTGAAGAAGGTAAAGGCAAAGAAGATGCCTATAGGTAAAAGAAACTTTAAAAAATTGAGAAGAAAGAGCTTATACAGACTCTGCGGACTTTTCATACCTTAAGGTGTATCCTACACCAGGATAGCTTATTATGTCAAAACCATAGTTTCTGAGTACTTTTCTGAGGTTATGGACATGTGTCCTGAGAGCATCTATGCTTGCATCCTCATAAGAGACCCATGCATAAGAAAATAGGGTGTTGTATGATGTGACTCCACCTATGTTTTCTAATAGCTTTATAAGTATCATAACCTGCTTTTTTGGTAAGAAAATTGCATGTCCATTGATACGCACGGTCATGGAGAAGGGGTCTATCTCTAAATTCTCATACTTTATCGTTCTGTTCTTGGTGATACCCTTTACCCTTCTGAGTACTGTTTCTATCCTCGTCAGAAGCTCTTCAGGGCTGAAGGGTTTTACCATGTAGTCATCCGCACCCATCCTTAGACATCTTACCTTTTCTGACACATCGTCCACTACGGTAAGGACTATAACTGGTATGTTTCTCTCATTAAGTATGGGAATTAGCATACTTCCACTTTCTTTTCCCAAAAAGAGGTCAAGAATACATATATCAAAAGTTTCTCTCTCAAGAAGATCAATGGCTGAATTTATGCTTTTAGCCACAGCACAATCCCAACCTACGGAAGAAAATAGCTTGCTTATAGGGATGGCAAGGTCTACTTCATCTTCAACCAAAAGTACCTTCATAATTTAACCTCACATAAAGAAAGCTCTCACCAAATAAGCTAAACCTTCTTACCTTAATTAATTTATAACCAGAGTTTTTAAGTATTCTATTTATCCTTTCAGAGAAAAACCAGGAAAAATGTGGTTCTATGAGAGCAACGATGTGCATGGGTTTGAACATTCTCTCTATACTCCTCATTATGGGTATAAAGTATGATGCATCGCTCACTACCAGATCCTCAATGTATATACTGCCCTTTCTATGACTGTATACTAAATAACCCACTTCAGCAGTTCCCGAAGTGAACATGTACGCCCTTTTATTTTGTAGTAGCTCTCTAACTTCAATGTCGCTCAATCCCTTCCATACTTTTAATTCGAGGGACTTTAATTTCTCAAAAAGGAAGGGTGTATTTACCTCCACTATCTCCACCTTTTAGAAGTTTAAGTTAGGGATATAAATTTTTTATAAAGTCAGAACTCCACATTAAACCAAATAACATACTGATTTATATATCTCCTCTTGTTGGTGAGGTATTCAAAGTCTGTTGGCGTTCTTACTCCAAAGTTAAAGCTGGTCATTTTGTCCAAATTATAGCTGAACTTTAGGTCTGGTTCCATGCTTTTGGGAACATTCTCCTCACTCTCTACTGTGAGCAAAAGAGCCATCATCAAAAGTCCCAAAAGTCTACCTCTCCTCCACATGTGTGTACCTCAAAAGAGATGGGACTACTAATAATATAAGCCCTCCAGAGATTAACATACCACCTACCACCACCACAGCGAGTGGCTTCTGTATCTGGCTTCCAACACCTTTTGAGAGGGTGGTAGGTAAGAGTCCCATAGAGGCGGTGAAACAGCTCAAAAGCACAGCTCTGAACTTTTCTTTTGCTGCTCTCTTTGCAGACTCCACTGGCGAAAGTCCATTCAGCACCTGCTCTTTGTAGGCAGTCATCATAAAGGAGATATTCAGTATAGATAGGCCAAGTATGGAAACGAAGCCCACTATTGCAGAAAGGCTGAGCGGGAAATTTGCAACAAAGAGACTTACAGCACCCCCAAAGAGGGAGAAAAGGACTCCACTCATGGCAATTAGTGTGTTCCTAACCGAACGGTTAAGTATGTATAGAAATGCGGAGAGAATAAAAAGCGCCAAAACACCCGAGAATACAAAGCGTCTGAGTGCTTCAACAAGACTTTTGAACTGCCCGCTCCACTCCATAAAGTAGCCTTCTGGAAGTTTTACATGCTTTACTTTCTCCTGAGCTTTCTTTACGGTGCCTGCAAGGTCCTTTGAAACCACACTAAACTTTATAGGTATGTACCTCTTGTAGTTTTCTCTGTAAATAAAGGAGGCCCCGGTGGTGAAATACACCTTGGCTACGGAAGATAGACTTACATAAGAACCGTTGGGAAGTATAATTGGGATGTCTCCTATCTTTGAAGGGTTTTGTCTTAAATCCTCTGGAAGGATGACCAGAAGTGAAAATCTTTTATCTCCCTCTATCACTTGTGTTGCTTCTTTTCCCCCAAGTGCTGCAGAAACCGTATCCATCAGCTGCTCTACACTGAGTCCGTAAGCGGCAAGCCTCTCTCTATCCGCTTCTATCACGAGATTTGGCTGTCCTATCTCCCTGAATACACCTACATCTTCAATGCCTTCTACCTTCTTTAGCTTTTCCTCTACCTCGTCGGCTAACTTATCCAGCTTGTAAAGGTTATCCCCAAAGATCTTTACCGCATTCTCTCCCTTCACACCTGTCATAACCTCATCAAGATTGTCCTGTATGTATTGGGATATATTTACATCGGCATTGGGGAAGAGCTTTCTTACCTTCTCTCTTATGGCTTCTTCAAGGTCCACTTTATCCTTAAAACGCTTCCATTCCGAATAAGGTTTAAGGTCTATAAAGTATTCGGAGTTGAAGGGTCCTGTAGGGTCCGTGCCATCTTCGGGTCTTCCCACCTGAAACTCTACCGTTTTTATCTCGGGGAAGCTCAGAAGTATATCTCGTACTTCTTTGGCATTTTGGTAAGTCTGGGAGAGGGATATGGAGTATGGAAAGATGATACGCATGTATATGTTGCCCTCATCCATCTTGGGTATGAACTCAAGACCAAGGTTTTTAAGGATTAAAAAGCTCACCAAACACAAACCTATTAAATACATAGCTATCCATCTACCCTTCAGTTTTACAAGCTTTTCTATGACTTTGTCGTACAGTCTCTCTAAAAGCTTTACCAAATGTGTTTCATCGCTTTTGGGCTTTACAAAAAGCGCCAGCGCAGCTATCAAAAAGGTAAAGGTTATAGCTATAGAGGCGCCTATGGCGTAAAGGTATGTCCTCACCATGGGAGCAAAGATGCGTTTTTCGGCACCTTCCATAAGAAAGACAGGGATAAAACATATCCCTACCAAAAGCACGGAGAGTACCAAAAGCCATCCCACTTCCTGCGTAGATTGAAGCAGTGAGCGCCTTCCTGCACTGTATTCCCTGGTATTTCTAAGATAGTTTTCTACAAAGAGAAGAGGGATGTCTGCGATTATGCCAAAGTCTATGGCAGCTATGGAAAGGAAGTTGGCAGATTCACCCCGCAGAGCCATAACACCCAAGGCTATAACCAAGGACATGGGAACAGTTAAAGCTACCAGAAAAGCTACTCTAATATCTCCAATAAAAACAAAGATGGAAATTAAGACCAGGATTATACCTACAAAGGCTATTTCAGATACCTTGTGAATAACAGTATCTATAAGTTTTCCCCTCTGGTAAAAAGGAAAAACTTTTACATCTTTTGGCAGTATGTGAGAGTTAAGTTCTTCGATCTTTTCCTTTATAGACCTTATGGAAGGTATGCTTTTGGCATCTCTACGCAGTATTACTATTCCCATTACCGCATCGTCATTTCTGTTTAATCCTACTATGCCAGTTCTTGGTATGTTGTCAATGCGTACCTGCCCTATGTCTTTGATCAGCACTGGTGTGTTGTTTCTGTATGCCACTACCACATTTTCTATGTCTTTGAGGTCCCTTATAAGACCCACTCCCCTAATGAGAAAGTACTGAGAACCAAAATCTATAGCCCTTCCGCCTACATTCACATTGGCATTAGTGATGGCTTGTATAACATCTGACAGAGAGATTTTGTACTTTATGAGATTTTCTGGCTTAACTTCTACCACATAAGCTTTTATGAAACCTCCGTAGCTGGAGACATCCTCCACACCCTCCGCAGTCTTTAGGTATCTTGCTACTACCCAATCTTGAAGTGTTCTGAGTTCCATAAGGTCCCTGCTTCCCACCAAAACATAGCGCATCACTTCCCCCATGGGGTTGGGTATTATCTGAGGTGAAGCGTTGTCAGGCAAAACCACGGTGGAGAGTCTGTTTATCACCTCCTGCCTTGCCTGTATATAAGGGATATCGTATGAGAAGGTGCATTTTATATCAGAAAGCCCATAGAGTGATATAGAGTTTATTCTATGAAGACCTCTCATACCCGCAAGAGATATTTCTAAAGGCACTGTTATCTGTCTTTCTACCTCCTCAGCGGACCTGCCTGGATAGATAGTAACTATCTCTATCACTGGTGGTGAAGGGTCTGGAAATGCTTCAATATTAAGATTCTTCAAAAATAGCGTACAGAGAGCAAAAACAACTACTCCAAGAATCAGAAACAGCAAAGCGTTATCAATTATGAAGTTTGTCCACCTTCTCAAGGAGTTACCTCCAGTATGGGGTTTGAAAGCACTTTTTGACCTTCCTCAACGCCCATCACAGCTACTCTTCCATCTTCTAACTCCTTTACAAAATTAACTTCCTTCTTTATGATTCTGCCTTCCTTTAGCAGGTAAACATAGAACTTACCGTTTTGGTAAAGCAAAGCTTTTTTGGGTATCAATGCGTAAGGCTTTTGGCCAGCGAGTATCCTTATGTTAAAGAACATGTTTATCTTGAAAGGCTCTCTTTCGGTGGGTTCTATATAGACTTTTACTGTGTGGGTGTCCGGGTCTTCCACATCGCTCACATACTTGACCCTTCCCTCAAACTTCTTATGAGGGTAGGTGCTTACGAAAAACTCAACTCTTTCCCCTACCTTTATCTTTGGTAGGTCTCTGTCGTGGACCAGCGCAGTCAAAACAACTTTTGAGGGGTTCACTATGCTTAAAATATCAGTAGCCTGGTCTACCGCATCACCTACATGGGCACTTATTTGATAGACAACCCCATCCATTGGTGAGACTATGTTGCTTGTCCCCATACCACCGCCAAGGATCTTAAGCTTTTCCTCAATACCTCTAAGCTGAGCCTTTAACACTTGGTAGTTGGTTTCCGCATCCATGAGCTCGCTCTTGGGTATTGCGCCTACTTGATAGAGCTCTTTTTTGAGCTTAAAAAGTCTTTCCGCCTGCGCAAGCTGTGCAGAAAGAGATAGCTTTTGAGCGTACAAATCGGTAGTGTCTGGTGATTTTACCACTGCCAGTACTTGACCCCTCTTTACGCGATCCCCCACCTGCACCTTTATACTTTGAAGAGTTCCAGCACTGCGTGCAGTTATCTTTACAGTACCATCTTTATCTGGCTGGACAAGTCCTGTTGCCTCCACAAAGTCAGGGACATTTTCAAAAACCACCTGCACCGCTTGGGCACTCTGAGGCTTTTCGTGTTTTTCCGCCTTTTTCTCTTCTTTTGTACACGAAACAAGGATGATAGAGGTGAGTAAAATCCATCTAATCTTCATAGCTTTCCTCTGCAAGGATTCTTAGTCTGTAATAGCTCTGAAGATACTGATAGCGAGCTTGCAAGAAAGCGTACATAAAAGCCCTATATGTGCGTAAGGTATCCAGAAAGTCCAGCGTGGAAATGCCACCCAGCAGATAAGCTTTTTTGGTTCTTTCCAGCAGGTCATCCATCAAGCTTTTCTTTTCAAGATAAGAGTTATAAATCCTTTTGCTTGACTGGTAATTTTCAAAAGCTATAGAAATATCCTTCCTGATGTTTGCCTCTTCTTTTTTTAAAGAAATCAGCAGTTGCTGCTTTGTAGCCAAAGCAGTTAGAAGATCGCCTTGTCTTATATCAAAGATGGGAAGGTTGAGGGAAAAACCAAAACCCACACCCGGTTTGTACTTAACACCAAAGGCATCGTACTCTACACCTACGGAGATATCTGGAATTCTGTAAGCTTTCAGAAGCTGGATCTGGTAATCTGCGGACTTGATCTGTTCCTGCAGTGCCTTAATACTTTCACGCTTCTGAATAGCTTTCTCAATGAGTTCCTCAAGTTTCACATCCTTCGGATTTTCTTCTACCTTTGCAGGCTCGTACTCACCCCCACCTAAGTAAAAGCCAAGCTCTTTGAGATCCTTTTTATAGGTAGCTTTGGCCCGCGTAAGCGTATTCTCAAGGTCTGACTCATAAAGCTGGAGCTTCATAAGGTCTATAAGACTGAGAAACCCCAGCTTCTGTTTGCTTTCTTGTATTTTCAATACTTTTCTAAAGTCTGCAAGGTCCTGTTGTAAGTATTCAAGGTAGGCTTTATCGGATAGTGCCTGAAAGTAAACGTCATTGAGTCCCAAACTGAGACCCCTGAGAACATCCTCCCTCTGGTACTCAGTAGCTTTCAATTGATGTAAAGCGGATAGTTTCCTGTAATTTCTTTTATTTCCCAACTCTATAGGCTGGTCAACTCTTATGGAAAATAGCGTATTACCCGTGTCGTAAAGTATATTTTTTCCAAAATTAAGCCCCGTGTAATTTACCGAAAGAGTAGGATTCTGGAAAAGTCCTGACTGAATATACGCTCCCTCACTCTTTTTCACCTCGTACAAGTAGATTTTTGAATCGTAACTCTTTTCTCTCAGGAGCTTGAGGGCTTGAACCCATCTTACTTCCTCAGAGAAAGCAAAGCCCAGAAGAATGAGGAGCATAAGAAAGCTCATGCTCTGGAATTGTAAAGGTGGAGTATTAAGTTTTTATAAAGGCGTAAATTTTATAGTATGACCTATCCATCTTACCTAAACCTGACAGAGCAAGAGTGGAAAGAAAGGATAGAAAAGGCTTTGAGTATGTTAGAAGAGTGCAGAGTCTGTCCGCATAACTGTGGTGTAAACAGATTAAAGGGTGAGCTGGGATACTGTAAAACAGGGAGGTATGCTGTTGTAGATGCCTACTTCCCTCATTTGGGTGAAGAGAAGCCTATAAGAGGCAGAAGAGGGTCGGGAACTGTTTTTTTCTCTTACTGCAATATGAGATGCGCATACTGCCAAAACTACGTTATATCCCATCTGGGAGAAGGAAGGGAGTCAAAGCCAGAGGAATTGGCACATATGTTTTTAAAGCTTCAAAGCTTGGGCTGTCATAACATAAATTTGGTCAGCCCTTCCCATATGGTGCCTCAGATATTGGAGGCTCTGTACATTGCAGTAAAAAAGGGTCTTAGGTTGCCCATCGTTTATAACACATCTTCCTTTGATGGCCTTGAAAGTCTCAGACTTCTTGACGGCATTGTAGACATATACCTTGCGGACTTTAAGTACTCAGACAACAAGGTGGGAAAGAAATACTCTAAGGTGAAAAATTACTTTGATACTGCTATAAATGCTATAAAAGAAATGCATAGACAGGTAGGCGACCTTGAAACTGATGAGGAAGGTATAGCAAAGAGGGGCTTGATGGTGAGGCACCTCGTCCTTCCCAACAGTATAGCAGGTACAGAAAAAGTCATGGAGGAGCTCAGAAAAATATCTCCCAATATGGCAGTGAATGTAATGAACCAATACATGCCCTATTACAAAGCTTTTGATTATCCCGAACTTTCAAGAAGAATAAACACAGAGGAATACAGGCAGGCAATGGAATATGCAAAAGGCTTCAAGCTGGTATTAGACTAAATTTCATAAAATCTTAACCTTTGTGGTTTATCCTTTACCGCATGAAGGTTTTAAAAGTTGAAGATGGAAAAGTTGCTAAGAGGCTTCGTGCAAGGCTACTAAAGAAAGGCATGGTAGTGGCAGAAGTTTACGGAGAGAAGGACCTCCGTAAAGATCTCATAAAGAAGGCTGATGTGGTATTGCTTCTAAAATTGTGAGGATAACCCCCCTCAAGAGGGGGTAAAGCCTCATTTTACAAAATCCTTAAGAACTTCGTAAGCTTTCATAGCCTTCTCAAATCTTTCGTTTATGACATCCCAGTTGAGACTCTGAAGGAAGGCGTCTATATAAGGAGGCCTCTTGTTTTTCTGATCCACATAGTAAGCATGTTCGTATGTGTCAAGCACTATAATGGGTATAAGCCCCGTGTAATTGTAAACATTGTGAGCATCCAAGCCGTTTACTACGAGCCTGCCAGAGAAGATGTCAAGTCCCAAAATTGCCCAACCTCTGAAAGCTATACCCGCAGCTTTTATTTCCTGAATACAGGCATCCCAGGAGCCAAAGTCCTCTTCTACTTTTTTCTTGAGAGCTTCGGAAGGCTCCCCCTGCGGTTTTAGATGTCCAAAGTAAAGCTCGTGGAGTATAACCCCCATGTAGTTAAAAGTTTCCTCCACTTTTAGTTCCCTGTACTCGGAGTAGTTCTGGTTGGCTTTACTTCTGTCTGAGAAATTAAGGTCCGCAAGCTTTTCCTGAATCTCGTTGTATTTTGTCACATAGCCTTTGTAATGAGCTTCAAAGTGGGGTTCTATCTGCTCGTTGGATATACCTCTAAGGTCTGAAGGCTTTAAGTGATCCTTGGGCTGCAGCTTATGAACTGCCATGATACCACCTCCTTGTGAGAGTTTACTTTTTAAGATTTTAATATATTTGAAAAATACCATTATATGAGTTTAATCATCTTGTATCTTTTGGGGACTTGGAGGTAATTTTTCCTAAGAAGGAGGTGGAGACCATGCCGGAAGTTTCATATTCGGGTTGGGAGATATTTTTTAGGTGGGTCCACTTTATTGCCGGTATAACCTGGATAGGGCTTTTATACTTTTTTAACTTGGTGAATACGCCATATACCAAGCTAACCAAGCCTGAAGAAAGACCAGCTCATATCCCTAAGCTTATGCCCATAGCTTTGGCGTGGTTCAGATATGCAGCTTTGGTGACTGTTATAGTGGGCCTGATCATTATCTATATGAAGTACTGGTCTGCCGGTGATATAGTAAGCTCCGATTCTGCAAAGACTATACTGATTGGGGGTATACTGGGTATAATTATGATGATCAATGTCTGGGTCTTTATATGGCCAAATCAGAAGAGGATTATTGAGGCAAGCCTCAAAGGAGAGAAGCCTGACCCTGCTTGGGGGAAGAGAGCTTTACTCTTCTCAAGGATAAACTTTACGCTTTCTTATCCCATGCTTCTCTTTATGGGAGCAGCCTCTCACTATCCTATGGGCTGGGGCATGATCATAATAACCGGTATAATAACCGCTCTTATAGGTTTGGGTATAGTTCTGTATGTTCAGCGTTAATGTCCTTCGTGCATATGCATACCACCTTCTGCCTTTTTCACATTAGCTTGAACTTTAACATCTCCTGACTTTTCAAACTTTAAGGTTATTTCCACCTTTTGTCCCTCCTTGGGTTTTTCTGTGAGGTTTATAAGCATAAGGTGATAACCGCCGGGCTTTAGTTCTACGCTCTTACCAGGGGGTATCTCAAGAGCTTTTATCCTTCTCATCTTTCCCCCAACTGTTTCGTGAAGCTCCACCACCTTAGCTATATTGGTAGATGCTCCTACCAGCTTGTCAGCCTGATCTCCTTTGTTTTCAATCACCATGTAAGCAGCGCTCATACTTGATACCGGTGGAACTTCCCTTACCCATGCGTCTTTGACTTCTATCTTGGGTGCGGCAAGTGCTATACCAGAAAGACCAACTGCAAGGAGAAGCTTTCTCATCTTAAAACCTCCTTGAGTTAATTATGGAGCCGGTCCGGCGGGAGTCGAACCCGCAACCTTGGGATCCGTAGTCCCACGCTCTGTCCAGTTGAGCTACGGACCGTTATTCCAGTATTTCAAGTACAACCCTCTTGTTAATCTTTCTACCCATTGCTGAAAGGATGGTTCTTAAAGATCTGGCTATTCTGCCCTGCTTACCTATAACTTTGCCCAGATCCCTTTGGTCAACTCTCAGCTCAATAACCACCGTCTTCTCCCCCTCAATCTCCACCACATTGACATGGTCCGGGTTGTCCACTAAGGATTTGGCAGTTATCTCAACGATATCTCTCAGCTGGCTCATGCCTTACCTCCTTTTAGAGTATTTTTGCGCTTCTGAGAAGACTTTTGGCGCGGTCGGTTATCTCCGCGCCCTTGGACAGCCAATCTTTTACCTTTTCCTCTTTTACCTGAAGGTCCTTTCTTATAGGGTCGTAAGTTCCCAGTATATCTACATATTTGCCTTCTCTTGGACTTTTGGCATCCATAACCACTATCCTGTATATGGGGTGATGAGACCTTCCAAATCTTGCAAGCCTTATCCTTAGCGCCATACCTTTCCTCCTAAGCCTCTTAGGTCTATTAATTATAACAGAAATTTTTACTTCCTGACTGAGTTTATGACTACACTCAAGGAGGAGAGAGCCATCATAAACCCTGCCATCTCGGGTTTGAGAACAATACCATAAGGGGAAAGCACCCCTGCAGCTATGGGTATACCCAACATGTTGTAAAGAAAAGCCCAGAAGAGGTTTTCTCTTATACGCATGTTTACCCTATCCGCAATATCAAACATCCACCTGAGGCTCTCTATGCCTGAGACCAGCACAACATCACCAACTCTTTTGGCTATGTCCGTACCTGAGCCTATGGCAAAGGACACATCAGCCTTTGCCATAGCAGGTGCATCGTTTATGCCATCACCTACCATCCCTACCTTATAGCCCTTTTTCTGATATGCCTCAAGTATAAGCAGTTTTTCTTCTGGTTTCACTCTTGCGTAAAATTCATCTATACCAAGTGCCTGTGCTACTCTTTCAGCCCTTTCTTGACTGTCTCCTGTGATCATAACCGGCTTCACTTTTCTACTTCTTAAGTAGTTTAGCACTTCTTGGACTCCTTCTTTCAAGCTCTCTTCAAGATGAAATTCTGCCAATATCTGATGGCCTCTTGTTAGTATGGTTGTGGTATTCTCCCGGTATATGTCCACCTCCCGAGGGTTTCCGAGAAAGTAATCACCGCAGAAAATTCCTTTTCCGGGTAGCTCTTTGCAATTGGGAAGGTCTATAGCTTTAGCTCCCAAGCTTTGGCAGTATTCTTTTATGGCTTTTGCGTGGGGATGGTTGGAGGTGCAAGCCACCGAGAAGGCTAAGTTTAGAGCATCTTGGTAAAACACAGCCTCTTTCACTTTGGGTTTTCCTTCCGTAAGCGTTCCCGTTTTGTCAAGCAGGAGGACATTTATATCTTTTATTCTCTCAAGGACGGAGGGATTCTTGATGAGTAGTCCTCTTTTGTAGGCTCTCAGAAGCCCCACCGTCAGGGCTAATGGGACTGCTATTCCAAAGGCACAGGGGCAAGAAATTATAAGCACGGAAAGACCGAAGCTAAAACTCTTTTGAAGGTCTCCCGTCTTTAAATACCACAGTGCAAACACAAGGATGGACAGCACCAGCACCACCTGAACAAAGTAGTGGGCAACTCTGTCCGCTACTCTGTGTATGTTTGGTTTTTGTCTTAGAGCATCTTCAACAAGTCTTATAAGCAAGGATACATAACTGCCTCCTAAGGTTTTCTTTACCCTTGCCTTACCGTATCCGCTTATTACAAGACTTCCCGAGAGGATCTCATGGCCGGAAGTTTTCAACACAGGTCTGCTCTCACCTGTGATAATAGATTCGTCAACTTCCAAACTACCCTCTATTAAGGTAGAGTCAAGAGGTACAAGTTCTCCAGTTTTTAACAGTATCACATCACCTATAAACACTTCCTGAACCGACTTTTTTTCCTCCCTTCCATCTTTTAATACAGCAACCTTGCTAGTTTGCACTCCAAAAAGCTCCCTCAGAGATCTGGTGGCTTTTTCCTTGGCTCTCTCTTCTAAATACTTACCAATCCTTACGAAAGTTATGAGGAAGACAGAAGTTTCAAAGAAAGGTTTTCCATCCAGCAAGCCCAACATGGTGAGGAGACTGTAAATATACGCAGAGGTGCTTCCCAGAGAGACAAGAAGGTCCATGTTCCCTACGCCGGAAAGCACGGATTTATATGCGGATTTGTAAAAGCCGTACCCACCTATTACTTGAATTATTGAGGCAAGCACCAGCTCTAAATAAACGCTCCAGCTTGTGTGGAAAATCATCAAAGGCAGAAAGGGTAGACTGAGGACTACACAAAGAAGAAGTATTAAAAAGCTTCTGTCTTTATCCTCAACATCCTTTGAGACTCTATAACCGAGGGTCTGTATAACATCTTTTATGTGTTCCGATGAAAGAAGATCCTCATCAAACTCCACATAGACCCTTCCCAACTCAAAGGAAACTTCTACGCTTTTTACACCTTTTAACCTTTTGAGATTCATTTCTATGGACCTTGCACAGTTCACACAGGTCATGCCATCCACTTGGAGAGACATTCTCATAACATAAAAAGATCTCTGAAGTCTTGAGTTAATTCAAGGGTTTTATTTATCTACACTTTTGGACAAAACTTTAACGATGATTTTAACTCTCGTACTTTCTTAGAGAGCTCCTCAAGTTTTCTCTCACCAGCCAACTTTACCAATGCGCTTCCCACCACAACCCCATCGGAAAGGTCGCCTATAGCTCTTGCCTGCTCCCCCTTTGAGATGCCAAAGCCTATTACAACAGGTTTTTGGCAAATTCCTCTATATGTGTTTATATTTCTTTTTAGCCCTTCTAAGGGTAGCTCCTCTCTCTCGCCCGTGGTCCCAGTGATGGATACCAGGTAAGTAAGGTCATCCGTATGCTCACATATGAGCCTTAGCCTCTTTTCGGAGCTGGTGGGTGATGCAAGAAGAATAAGGGAGAGTCCATACTTTTGAGTGTACTTTTTTAAATCTGCAGACTCTTCGGCTGGTAAGTCGGGTACTATCAGTCCGTCAATATCACTCTCTTGCGCCAGAGAGCAAAACCTCTCAAGACCTACCTTGAATACAGGATTGTAATAGGTCATGAGTATAAAGGGTACTTCTGGAAACTCCTCTCTCAGGGTAGAGCTTATGCGCAGAACATCCTTCAGTTTTATCCCTATTCTCAATGCTTCCTCGTGAGCCATCTGTATAGTTGGTCCATCCGCTACAGGGTCTGAGAAGGGATAGCCTATCTCCAAAATATCTGCACCACTCTTTAACACAACTCTAAAGGCCTGAAGGGATGTTTCGTAATCAGGATAACCCGCCATAAGATAACACACAAGGGCTTTCTCTCCGCTATCTTTTAAAGTTTCTAACTTTCTCTGTAGTCTCTCTCTTCCCATACTTGTATCTCCACATCTATTTTGGTGGATTTACTGAGCATCGCATAGACACTACAGTATTTTTCTATGGACAGCTTCACAGCAGACTCCACAGCTTTTTTACTTATATTCTCTCCCACAACAGTGTAGGTTAGCTTTATGCTTTCGTAAATTCTTGGAAACTCCTCTCTCCTTTTCCCCACAACATCTATCTTTATAGCTTTTACCTTCTGCCTTTTCTTTCTGAGGATGCTGGACACATCAACGCCGGAGCAACCTGCGAGAGCAACAAGAAGAAGCTCCATAGGTCTGTACCCCCCCTCACCCACTTTTATCTCACCTGAGGATGTTAAAGCTATGTAGGTGTCCTCTTCCTCAGAAAGGGTAAGACTTACATGCTTTTCTTCCATAACCTAAACGCTCGTATCTATCAAAAATAGGGGCTGGCCATACTCCACCGTCTCTCCGTTTTCAACAAGTATCTTTACCACTCTGCCTCTTACATCGCTTTCTATCTCGTTCATAACTTTGAGAGCTTCTATTATGCAAAGCACCTGACCAGAAGATACTATGTCGCCAACTTCCACAAAGGGTGGGGCACCCGGTGAAGGAGATCTGTAAAAGGTGCCTACTAATGGGCTTTTTATCACATGCAAATGCTTCTCTTCTGCAACCTCTTGGGAAGGAGGCAGTATCTCCATATGCTTGAGCTCTTTGTAAACTTCCCCCTTAGGCAGGGGTTCCCTTTGGTAGGTTTCTATGTGGATTTTGAGCCCCTCCGCTTCTATACTTACAGTCTTTATGTCGCTCCCTTTTACCAAGTTTATGATCTCCTTTATAAAGTCTTTGTCCATCACTTCACTCTCTCAATATAGATACCCTTTCTTGTATCAACCTTTATAATGTCTCCCTCGTTCACAAAGAAGGGTACCTGAACCACCGCGCCAGTCTCCAGCTTGGCAGGTTTTGAACCACCAGCTGCGGTATCTCCCTTAAAAGCTGGATCTGTCTCAATAACTTTGAGTTCTACATGCTTGGGAAGCTCTATACCTATAGGCTGACCTTTGTAAAGGAATACTACAACCGTCATGCCCTCTTTTAAAAACTTTATTTCCTCCGCTATGTTCTCTGCAGGAACGGGTATCATTTCGTAGGTTTGCTGGCTTATAAAGTAGTAATTGCTACCATCGTTATAAGAGTACTCTGCAAAGACCTGTTCAAAGTCCGCTAGCTCAATAGTGTCCGATGATTTGTAGGTAATTTCAATCACATTGCCCGTTTGCATGTTTTTGGCTTTGACCCTTACAAAAGCTTGTCCCTTACCCGGCTTTACATGTTCATAATCAAGCACTCTGTATGGCTGTCCTGCATGCTCAATGAACATATCTCTCTGGATGCTGTTTATGTCTATTCTCACTGCCATAGGCAGTATTTTAACATATATGCAGGCTGTTATAGCTTTAATTACGGACTTTGGCACTAAGGACGGTTTTGTGGGTGCTATGAAGGGTGTAATGCTCTCAATAAATCCCCAGCTTCAGATAGTTGATATTACTCACCATGTTGAGCCTTTTAATGTGTTTGAGGGTGCACTTCTTCTAAAGGCTCACTACAAGTACTTCCCAAAAGGAACGATTTTTGTGTGCGTTGTAGACCCCGGAGTAGGCTCAAGCAGGAAGCCTCTTGCAGTAAGGTGTGGTAGCTACACTTTTGTTGGTCCTCACAACGGCATATTTGACCTGGCTCTAAGAGAAATGGGCGGTGATGTACTGGCTTACCAGATAGAAAACTACACACTAAAGAGAGTTAACGAAACCTTTCACGGAAGAGACATATTTGCACCTGTTGCCGCTCACCTGAGCTTAGGCCTTCCCATAGAAGAGGTGGGAAAGAGGATAACATACACTTTTTTACTCCAATGGGAAGAGCCTGTAGTCTGTGGAAACCAAGTTAGAGGAAAGATAGTGTACTTTGACAGATTTGGCAACTGCATCACCAATGTCCCCTGCGGTGCTTACACAGAAGCTGAGTTCAGAGGAAAGAAGGTGCGCATTGTGTCTCACTTCTTGGAGCAAAAAGAAAACGAGCCAGCCTTCCTGTGTGGAAGTTTTGGCCTTATGGAGCTTTTTTTACCCATGGATAGTGCCAAAGACAGGCTGAAGATAAGGCTGGGAGAGGAGGTGGTCCTCTTAACCAAATCTTAACAATACATAGTTAGAATCCTTTACGCAAAGGAGGTGAAGGTTATGAGAAAGAGCTTATTGGCGCTCATTTTAGGCTTGCCACTTTTTGCCTTTGCCGGCACAAATCATCCGGCTCTGGACACACTGCTGGAGATGCTGACTGAAAAGGGGGTTATTAGCCCCGAAGAGGCCATGAAGGTGGCAGACCAGCTACGCAAAGATATGGACGAGAGGAACAAAGAGATCCAGTCCATGATTAAAAAAGCTGTGGAAGAAAAATCCAAGTAAGGAGGTGTTAAGATGAAAAAGCTAGCCTTGGCTGTAGCGGTTTTGACAGGTAGTGCTTTAGCTGTTGAAATTACCGGTGCGGGAGCAACTTTTCCTTACCCTGTTTACTCCAAGTGGGCCTACTACTTTGAGAAGGAAACGGGCAACAGGGTGAACTATCAGAGTATAGGCTCAGGTGGTGGCATAAGGCAGATAACAAACAGGACGGTGGACTTTGGAGCTTCAGACGCTCCTCTAACACCGGAGGAGCTTCAAAAGCACAACCTGCTTCAGTTCCCCACCGTGATAGGTGCGGTGGTGCTTAGCTACAATGTGCCAGAAATAGGAAAGACAGTTATAAACCTGGACCAGAAGGCTGTGTGCGACATATACATGGGCAAGATTAAAAAGTGGAACGACCCCTACCTAAAACAGCTAAACCCCAATGTGAACCTGCCAGACAGAAACATAGTGGTAGTCCACAGGTCTGACGGCTCCGGAACTACATGGATATTTACCAACTGGCTCTCCAAGGTATGTCCTGAATGGAAGGAAAAGGTGGGGTTTGGTACATCCGTCAAGTGGCCTACAGGCGTTGGCGGTAAAGGAAACGAAGGCGTGACCAACTATGTAAAGAGGTCCCAAGGTGGTATAGGTTATGTGGAATACATCTACGCCAAGCAAAACAACCTCCCCATGGCAAGGATAAAGAACAGAGAGGGCAACTTTGTAGAGCCATCAGTAAGAACAATACAGAACGCTGCAGGATACGCCAAGTGGGACAAGTCTAAACACTTTTACGAAGTCCTTACAGACCAGCCCGGCAAGGACACCTATCCCATATCGGGTGCCACCTTCATACTGCTGGCAAAGGACCAGCCCGAGAGGTCCAAGAAGGCTACCACCTTCTTCAAGTGGGCTTACGAAAAGGGAGACAAGTATGCTCAGGAGCTCAATTACATACCCATGCCTCAAAATGTCAAGAAGCTGATATTCGAGTACTGGAAGGAAAACGGTGTAGCTCCGTAAGGATGTTATAATATGGAAAAGGTGGCTTTGGCAGAGGAAAGGGTCAACAAACTGAGGAACGGAGGAGCCTTTACGGAAGGTATTGTAAAGCTGTCTCTTGGTTTTTGGGCTCTATTTATAGGGCTTCTCTTCCCCCTTCTCATAGCTCTTATACTTTATTACGAGTCAAGGCTCGCCATAGAAAAGTTTGGGGTTATTCACTTCCTGACTAATACCAACTGGGACCCTGTAGCGGAGGACTTTGGCGCTCTTACCATGGTGGTGGGAACAGCCATCAGCACACTAATTGCGATAGCGATTGCCTCACCTGTGTCCATAGGCATAGCCATATTTATCACCGAGCTGGCTCCCAGATGGCTAAAACCCATAGTCTCTGGAGCTATAGAGCTTCTGGCTGCCATTCCCAGCATCATATACGGCATGTGGGGGTTTTTCGTTCTTACACCTGTAATGGCTAACAAAGTAGAGCCGTGGCTACAGGAGAAATTGGGGGGGCTTCCCCTGATAGGCCAGCTCTTTTCAGGCGCACCTACCGGTGTGGATGTTTTTACCACAAGCCTGGTACTTTCCATCATGATCATACCCTTTATGGCTTCTGTGGTGCGAGACAGCTTTAACATGGTGCCCTCCATAATGAAGGAGTCAGCCTATGGTCTTGGTGCTACCCAATGGGAAGTTATAAGGCAGGTGGTAATACCCTATACCGCTTCGGGGATAGCTGGAGGGCTCATACTTGCCACTGGAAGGGCTCTTGGTGAGACTATGGCGGTGACCTTTCTTGCGGGCAACAACCCCCAGATACCCAGATCCCTATTTGACTCTTTCACCACCATAACGGTAGCTCTCGCCAATCAGTTTACGGAGGCTGATACCGACATATACCTATCTGCTCTTTATTATGTTTCCATGATCCTCTTCTTGGTTTCCTTCATCATACTGACTATCGCCAAGCTTATGGTGCTTCGCTTAGAAAAGAGGTGGAAAGCATGAAGGCATACAGAAAGTTTTTAAATGTGTTTATGCTCTCTCTCTCTTCCTTAATGGCTCTTTACGGCATTTTCTGGCTCTTCTGGATACTGGGGAGTTTATTTCTAAATGGTCTTAAGTATCTTAAACCAGAACTGGTGTACTTAGACCCTACCCCACCCGGCATGGAGGGCGGAGGGCTAAGACCAGCTTTTGTAGGGCACATCATCATCACCTCCCTTGCAACTCTTATGGGAGTACCTATGGGTATAATGGCAGGAGTGTACTTTTCCGAATACGGAAGGGAGAGTGCCTTTTTCAGGGTTCTCAGGCAAATCACTGACATAATGGTGAGCACCCCATCCATCATAATGGGTGCTGTGGTGTATGCGGTGCTGGTAAAGCCTATCGGACACTTTAATGGCATTTCTGGAGCGGTTGCTTTAGCCCTTTTGATGATGCCTGTTATAGCCATAACCACTGACGAGATGCTAAAGCTTGTGCCTCAGCAGATGAGGGAAGCAGCTTACGCTCTGGGAGCATACAAGTGGCAGGTTATAAGCAAGGTGGTTTTCAGAGCAGCGAAGGTGGGCATCCTCACAGGGGTAATCCTGGGTGTGGCAAGAATAACGGGAGAAACCGCACCTCTACTCTTTACATCCTTTAACAACAACTTCCTAAACTTGAACCTCCTCAAACCTATGGCCTCTTTGACGGTTACCATGTTTAACTACGTGATGGGTCCGTACCACTACTGGCACCAGCAGGCATGGGCTGCGGCCTTTATACTCACTATGGGAGTTCTGGCGCTTTCGGTGATAGCAAGGGTTCTTCTACATAGGGACATTATATCACCCATTGCTTACATAGCCCGCTCCATAGTTAGAAGGAACAGAAAGGGGGAATAGTTATGGTAGAAGTCCAAACAGCTCTCAAAAAGCGCATGGAGGTTGCAAACCTCAACTTCTATTATGGGGACCATCATGCCCTCAAAAGTATAAACATGCCCATTTACGACAGAAAGGTGACTGCTCTCATAGGACCCTCTGGCTGTGGCAAAACCACGCTTCTGAGATGCTTTAACAGAATGCACGACCTTTACCCGGGTAACAGGTACGAAGGGGATATACTTCTGGACGGCAAGAGCATATTTGACAAGGATGTGGACCTTATAGACCTCAGAAGCAAGGTGGGGATGGTTTTTCAGAAACCCACTCCCTTTCCCATGTCCATATTTGACAACATAGCCTTTGGACTCAGACTAAAAGGTATAAAGGGTAGTGAGCTAAAAGACAGGGTGGAAAAGGCTCTCAAAGACGCAGCTTTGTGGGATGAGGTAAAGGACAGGCTAAAGGAGAGTGCTTTTTCCCTGTCGGGTGGTCAGCAGCAAAGGCTCTGTATAGCAAGAGCCATAGCGGTAGAGCCTGAAGTTCTGCTCTTTGACGAGCCTACCTCCGCTCTGGACCCTATATCCACTGCCAAGATAGAGGAGCTTATAGTAGAACTCAAAAAAAGCATAACCATAGTGATAGTGACCCACAACATGCAGCAGGCGGCAAGAATATCGGATTACACAGGCTTTATGTACTTAGGTGAGCTTGTAGAATTTAACTACACAGAGAAGATATTCACAAAGCCTGACAATAAGCTCACCGAAGACTACATTACAGGTAGGTTCGGATAAGCTATAATTATTATCAGGCGAGGTGCCGGAGTGGACGAACGGGGCGGTCTCGAAAATCGCTGTGGGTTTACAGCCCACCGGGGGTTCGAATCCCTCCCTCGCCGTAAGAGGAAGGGATGAGTTATTTAGTAAGAGAGCTAAAGCCACACTTTGAAAGAAATATACAGCCCTTACTAACCTTGCTTTCAAAAGCACATGTAGACCCTAACGTAATAACTCTTTTGGGTTTAGTTTTTGTCATAGTAGGTTCTTTCTTTCTTTACATGCACACATACTTTTGGAGTTTTGTATTCCTTGCTTTAGGTGGTTTTGCTGACGCCATAGACGGTGCCCTTGCGAGAAAAAACGGCTCTAAGAACGAGTTTGGTGCTTTCTTAGACTCACTTACTGACCGCTTTTCTGACGCTTTTCCACTCATAGCTATAAGCCTCTCTTCCGAGAAGTTATTTTCCTTTATATCCCTGCTGGCTCTGGTTTTCTCCTTTGGAGTTAGCTACGCAAGAGCAAGAGCAGAAGGGCTGGGACACGAGCTAAAGGTGGGACTCTTTGAGAGACCAGAAAGGTGGATAACCTTGCTCCTGGGTATACTCATCGGTGCGATAGAACTTGCCCTGATGGTTATCCTGCTGGGGTCCTTTATAACCCTTATCCAAAGAGTGTACGCCTTTAAAAACCGCACTTCCAGGTGACGCCTTCTAAGGTTTCCTTCCTGTAAGTTTCCACATCCACAATTCCGTCAACACCTTCCCTCTCCTTGTCCAAAAAGCTCCTGAGTAGCTCTCCCAAAAGTTTATAGTACTCCTCCTCCGTTTGCTGTTTTAGTAGGTCCGTAAAAATCCTGTACCACCTGCCCAGGTGATCTCTGAAGAAGGAGGTGATGGCTTTACTGACTATGCTCAGAGCTTCCGCATCGCCCTTTTCTTTCAGATATACCTTCTTCTTTACGAGGTAAGCCATGAATTCAAGCTCTGCCACTAGGCTGTCTGGCTCTACAGATGCTTTAACTTCAAGACCAAAAGCTTTATAAAACCCTTCTATGTCTGCCAGCTCTGCCGCCTTCCTTCCTGCTTTTTCAAGCTCGTAAGCGGTTTCGTTGGCCGGAGCTTTCAGGCTGGTAGAAAACAGAGCGTTCCACTCTCCCTGAAGGTTCAGAAGTCTTTCCTTTGCACCTTTGAGCGCTTTCCTCAGAAGGTCAACATCAAAGTCTATGCCTAAGGCTTTGAGAGAGAGGGAGAGGTCGTCAAGACCCTCCTCAACCTCTTTAAGAGCTTCCTCATATGGATAAGAGAAAGCAACCGAAAGGAAGGTGTAAATGTACATCCTGTAAATATCCATATCACTTACCCTCTATCTTTAAAGGTATCCAGGAGTAGCTCAGGGACTTCCTCGCTCCTACCTCTCCGTTGGAGCCATCCCAGACGGCAAAGGTCACATAGGTTTCCTTACCGGGTCCCCAGTCGGGGTTGCTGGTACTTTCCTCCACAAAGGCTCTTTTAATTACTACATACCACTTGCCATCCTTGTAAACACCTTTCCCCTCAGCTCCTTGGATGTCCTTCCATGTAGAGGAACCAAAACCTTCCGCCACCACCTCTCTGACGGGGGTTTTTAGGGTGTTCTTTCTAAAGACCTTCTCTCCACCTATGTAGTTGAGGGCGTACTGATTAGCCCAGTCTTTTGGATAAATGTAAGGTGGGATGGCATGGGGATACCAGTCATACACAAAGTTTGGGTAGACCTTTACAACATCCGAGTAGCCGTGGTCTATGTTCTCCTGTCTTGCTGCAGTCCAGTGAAGTATGAGCACTCTGTGATCTTTGTCCCCCATCGTTATGGGTACATCTGTGGTTGGTTTGTAAGGTATCTGGACAGCAACCGCATCGGAGAACCTTCCTACCAGGTGAAAGCTGTCTTTGGTCTTATCTTCCCAGACGAGTAAGAAGGCTATGTACTTCCCATCGTTGACGCTCTTGACCGTTATTTTAGTCACAGAAGGCTTTAGTTCCATGGGTGTAGTGACCGCCTGACCTGACAGGGGTACCTCTATCGCTTGAGCGGTATCCCACACTTTACTGAACGGGTCAAGGGGCACTTCCTGAACTTTCTTGGAGACAAGCTCCTGAGCTAAGGCAAAGCCAAGGAGCATCACATTCAGTAGTAAGATCTTAAGCGTCCTCATGGCTTACCTCCTTTTAAGGTATATCCTGCCTTACTACATCAAGCCTTGGGTCCTTGTGAGGTCTGTACTGCAGAGGTTCCACGAGAGGAACTCTGACAATCTCTCTACCCTTTTCATCAAAGGCTATGACCTCGTTGGGACCCACAGCGAAGGAGTAAGGTATTCTTGGTGTTGAGCCAAAAAGGTGCAGCAAAGCTTGAAGTTCAGGTTCTTTACCCTCTCTCATAGCCATGTAAGTCTTCACTGCATGCTCCGCACCCGGTCCGAACATCTGTTTCAGGAATCTGATGGGTACATTTATGGGTGGTATGTAATAAACATTGGGCTCAAGACCTGTCTGGGGATAAATGGGCAGAGCAACCTTCTTTATGTGTACCAGAAAGTCTATGGGGTTTTCTGGTCTTGCCTTCTCCGGTGGGCTTATAAATCCCATCAGCCTTATCTTACCTATGCATGTTATTACGCACTGAGGTTGAAGTCCTTCCTCCACCCTTGGGAAGCATCCTATGCATTTTTGGGATATTCTCGCCACAAAGTTAAACATGGTTTTTTTGTAAGGACAGGCTTTTACACATTCCTGATAGCCTTCGCACCTCTCTGGGTCTATGAGGACTATGCCGTCCTCCTCCCTTTTGTATATGGCCTGTCTTGGGCATGCAGCAACACACGCGGGATAGGTACAGTGATTGCATATCCTCGGAAGGTAAAACATCCATATGGGATGAGGGAAGTTTTCAAGCACGGTTCCTATGTCCACAGGCTCATTCACCTCATCCTCCCCTATGTTGGGATACATCCAGTCCATGTCTTCGGGCTTCCATCCCAAAACTCTCTCACCTTCGGGGGCATCAAAGACGGTCTTTTTATCTCCCTCTAGTAGTTCAAGAAGCTTTGCATCCCATCCGAGGGGATAAAAACCCCAAGGCTTGGTCTCTACATTGTTCCAGAGCATGTACTCCTGACCCCTTCCCGATGTCCATGTGGTCTTGCAAGCTATGGTGCATGTCTGACAGGCTATGCACTTGTTGAGGTCCATAACTACCGCAAACTGTTTCTTTGGTCTCTTTGGCTCGTAAGGATAGCTTACTTCCTTACTTAGTTGCCAGTTAAACGCCTTAGCCATGATAAACCTCCTTACTTTACATACTCTCCCTTTAAATACTTTTTGAGCATTTCGTTGGCTGTCATGGGTCTGTAGCCAAGCCTTACAGGTCTCCACACACCTTTACCGCCTATGCCTCCGTCCTCCGCTTTGGCTATCTTGCAAAAGCCTTCCCTCGGTGCTCCTATAAGTCCATGTACATCAAGCTCAAAACCTTTGCCTATTATCTGACCCATGAGGTTCTTTCTGACAAGGGTATCCGTTTGATATGTAGGCTTAAACCAGCCTCTGGTGATTGACTGGTGGCTACCCCTTCTGTAAAGGGACTGGTAGCCTGTGTTCGGATTTTTGGCAAGTCCGTTGGGATTCTCCTTAGTTCCTCTCACAGAGCCGTGGGAGGAACCGTACATGTTGAACCATATCTTGGCACATCCCGGAGGTGTGTTGTTGGAGGCTCTTGCCCTCAGAAGCAGCCTTCCCACCTCGTAGTCTTCAGGTCTCTTCTGCCAGCCAGCAAAAGGTCTATCCTGAGGGTCCGCATCCACCCACACATAATCCCCATCTTGAATCCCCATCTTTTTGAGGTCTTTGGGGTTTATGTCTATGTAAGCCTCTGACACGAAGGGCATTCTCTTGTCGTGCCTGTATATGTCCCCGAAGGGTCCAAAGAGCAGCACTATTATGTCTGTATCTCCTGTAGTTGTGTGAGCTGAGTGTCTGTACTTGGGCGTGTGGACTATGTGGGTAGCACCGACGGTAACCATGAGAGGATGTTTGGTGTTGGGAAGCTTTTCCGGTGATACAAGAACGTTTCTTGCTTGCCTCCACTCGGTGCTTAAAAGAGCATCCTTCGCACTTAAGCCGTAGTCCTCTGGCTTTTTAGGTCTTAAAAGCGGGTGAGGTCTTGCCACTATCACATTAGGTTCGTGATGGGTGGAGTCTATGGGCTCTCTGTAAACGGGGAGGTTTTCTCCAGCATCCATAAACTCCGGCTCTTCCCTGTAAAACTCAAGCCTTCCACTTTTGGTGTACCAAGGCATGCCTTCCTTTGTCTGGTCCTCTCCCACATACTTGGGATAGCTTCTGGTCATTATCAGGGACGGTATACCTTCGTGAGCCTTTTTGGCTATCTCCTCAAGCCTGTAGCCTCTCAGGTTGGAGGAAGCATTTATGACCCTCTGCACATAAACCACATCTTGCTTACCTTCCAGCACAAACTTCCAGTAATTTCTGAATCTTTCATCTCCCGTTAGCTCACTGAGCCTGTTTGCTACGATGGCAAAGGCTTCCGCATCGTTCTTAGTATCAAAAAACCTTCTGTGCCCGGTTTTGGGCCACACGTAAACGAAGGGGTTTGTAACAGAGCCGGCTATGTCCCAGTACTTGTTTTCGTTCCACGCATCCACACCGAGAACTATGTCCGAATACTCGCAGGTCATGGACCACCACCACTCGTTGGTTACTATGCACTCTATCTTGGGAAGGGTGTTCATGATGATGTTATACTGCCATTTGGCGTTTCCGAGTGCAGAATTGGCATCAACGAACCACACAAACTTGGTGGGTGTAGGCATGTGGGTTTTTCCCGTTATCAGATGCTCTCCCATATATTGGGGATGGTCGTCGTGAGAGTAGTAGTGAGCGGACTCGGGTTTCCAATAAAACTTCACTTTAGCAGGCTTTTCAGGGTCAAGCTCTATGTTGAAGGGGTCTTCCGCAAGATACTGGGGCGCACCGTTAAAGAGGGCGAGCCTAAAGTTGCCTGCATAAGAACCTATGTTTCCGGTAGCATGCCCTATGTTGTCCGTAAGAGCGCATATCATATACATGGCTCTGTCTTTCAGGTCCGCGTGCTGGTACTGGTTCACCCCCATACCCTGCGCAAGCTTCATGTTTCTCGGATGGGAAGCTATCTCCCTGGCAAGCTTCTCTATCTTCTTTGCTGGAACACCTGTTATGACCTCCGCCTGTTTGGGTGTGTAGCTCTTTTCAAAGAACTCAAGGTAAACTTGAAAGAGGGGCTTTACCTCCACCTCTTTGCCTTCAACGGTCTTTACCCTGTATGTGCCGTAAAGAGCCGGGTCTATGCCGAGCTTCCAGAAATCTTCTCCCACATGGTCTCTGGTTATCACCTTGGGTGAGTTGCTCTTAGTGTCCCATACCACGAAGTCATCCATGTCTCCCTTCCTTATGGGTTCCGGTATGTACTGTTTGTCCTGCTTGTAGAAGGGTGGGAGTGTCTCTCCGGGCTTAAAGACTACCGCCTTTTGCAAGGGTTGAGGCTGGTAGTTGGGTATTATATCCCTCGCTCTCAGTACCTTTCCGTTGTCCATCCTGACAAGCAGGGGCATGTCGGTAAAGCTCTTTACGAACCGCTCCTGATAGAGTTTCTCCTTCATTATTACATAAGCTATAGAAAGGGCTAAAGCCGTATCCGTTCCAGTCCTTACCACTATAAGCTCGTCGGAGGCTCTCGCGGTAGGCGAGTAGTCGTTGGATATGACTATCACCTTTGAGCCTTTTATCCTTGCTTCTGTGAGCCAGTGGCAGTCTGGCATCTTGGTGGTGAAGGGATTCATACCCCAGAGGATTATTAATTTGGAATGCTCCCACATGCAGAGATCAAACTCCACATTCTGCTGACCAGAGACCATAGGATGTCCTGGTGCAAGGTCCGTGTGGAAGGCGTAGTTGTCCCATCCTCTTCCGCCAAGGGCTTTGTCAGGTCCCACACCCCTTATATGGCTATCAAGTAATGCCATCATGTTGGCAAATCTGTATGGTGATGTGTATCTTACAACCGCAAGGAAAGGCATACTACCTCTGAACTTTAACACCCTCGTTCCCGCACCTTCCATTGCATCAAGCATAGGCTTTGGATAGTGTCCCTGGGCTTCAAGCCTCTTCCTTCCCTCTTCTCCGCTGTAAGTGGTAGCTATGTTTATCAGAGTCTTGGCTATTATATCCGCCACCTCGTCCCATGTAACCTTTATGAACTTGTCTTTCCCCCTCTGGAAGTACTTTTCCAGAGGTTTGCCAGTAATGGGATCACGAGGAAAGCCTGCTTTGTACCACTCGTAAAATCCCCTCCTGACCATGGGACCCTTCACCCTCCTGTCTCCGTAAAACCTCCTCATAAGAGCAAGACCTTTATTGCAACATCTTGGGTCCCACCTGTGAGAAGCCTTCAGTCCATAGATATCCGTAGCCTCTCCAAACTTATAAGTGGGTTCGATCCTCGTTATAACACCGTTCTTCACATGAGCGGTAAGCAGGCAGTTGTGGGTATCGTTGGGAGCGCAGAGGAAGGTAAAAGTGGCTTCTGACTTGAATATGTCCCTGTAGAACCTCTCCCAGTCTCTGTTGGGGTAGTAGGCAAGTGGGTTTTCTACCCTAACTACAGGCTCCATAACCCTGAAGGCAAAGGAGGGGCTTAGCATGGCGGTAAGCGAAAGCCCTCCCATCTTTAAAAGGTCCCTTCTCGTGAGGTCGCTCATGTCTCACCTCCTGAATTGAATACTCACTTACTGACTTAGATCACTTATAATCAATATAAGTTTTTCTTATAAATTTGTCAAGAAGTAAAGAGACTGTTTAAAAAATTCCCAATATCGCACTCCCAAGGCTTCCAGGCGTGCCATAGCTCTCAAAAGCAAAAGACACAATAAAAGGAGCGTGGTAAAGTCAGGGACTTTTGGGAAGAGTTCTTTTAGTCTTTCTTCCAGGTCTCTGAGGGAGAGGTTTTTTCTCAAGATTTTTTAAACGGGCTCAGTTTTATAAAGTAACAGTTAAAGTCAGCTCGCTTTCACGCTTACTACTTCTCCGTCCCTTATCTCCACTATTCTATGCGCTCTTTCCGCAAGGTAAAGCTCGTGGGTAACCATAACTATTGCTGTCCCAGCTCTGTTTATTTCCTGAAAGATCTCCATAACCATCTGTGTATTTTTGCTGTCCAGATTGCCTGTAGGTTCATCCGCCAGTATTACCTCAGGGTCATTGGCTAAGGCTCTTGCTATGGCAACCCTTTGCATCTCTCCTCCTGATATTTGGTATATCTTCCTCATTTCCTTTTTACCAAGACCCAGCCTTTGGAGTAGCTGGCGAGCTTTCTCTTCAGCCTCTTGCCTGTCTATGCCTCTTTTGAGCATGGGGATCATGACATTTTCCAAAAGCGTAAACTCGGGAAGAAGGTAATGAAATTGAAAAACAAAACCTATGCTCTCGTTTCTTATCTTGGAGATGAGCTTTCCCTTTGTGCCTTCTATCTCTTGCCCCTTGAAAAACACTTTGCCTTCCGTAGGAAAGTCCAAGAGCCCCATTATGTAGAGTAAGGAGCTTTTCCCCGACCCGGAAGCACCTATTATAGAAAGAAACTCTCCAGCATAAACCTTAAGACTTATACCCTTTAGTATCTCTTCATTTCTTATGCGCTTTTTAACATCAACAAGCTCTATAAGCACCATCAGCCACTTCTAAAGATGTCCACAGGATTTAGCTTGCTTGCTTTATAAGAGGGATAAAAGCTTGCCATGAAAGAGAAGAATATGGAAAATACAAAGGCATACAGGTAGTAAAGGGGGCTTCTATCCAGTATAAAACCCTTAGTCCTTATGAGACCTTCCACTTCAAGCTTTACGGAAGAAAGGTACTCCTGAAGCCCATATCCCAGAAGGAACCCTAAGACCGCACCCAAGAAGCCTATTATAAATCCCTGAGCAAGAAACAAAAGGAGAATGTCCCTTCTGGTGTATCCCATCGCCATGAGTATGGCTATGTCCTTTTTCTTTTCCAGAACCGTCATCATAATTATGTTAAAGATGCCAAAGGCAGAGACAGTTAGTATAGCAAACACTATCATGTAAGTTATGAGATTCTGTATCTTGAATATTTGAAGAAAGTTTATATACGCCCTCTGCCAGCTTTCCACATCATACTTTAAGCTCTTCTGAAGTTCCAAAGCTATTTTCTGTGCCTGGTTTACATCTTTGACTTTTATCACTATTTCATTAACCTCATCTACTCTGTCCATAAGTGCCTGCAAGGTTCTTATGTGCATATAAACCCTCGTATTATCTATGTTGGTTATACCCGAATTGAAGAAGTCTTCCACCTTAAGAAGATAGGTTTGCCCGTTGGGAAGCACTAAAATCACCTTCCTTCCAGTTTCTCTTATTCCCAGGTCCTTAGCCACCAGCTTACCCAATATTACAGCATCCTTATTGGTTTTTAGACTTTCAAGCCTTTTGTATTCAAGGAATCTCTGTATAACCGACGCCTTTGGTTCCATATCCGGGTCTATGCCTATGAGCGTAACTGGTTTTTCCTTGGTTCCGTATTTTAGTATGCCTCTGACCACTAAGTGTGGAGCCACTCCTACCACATCTTCCCTTTTTTCTATGTCTCTGAGTATTTCCCTCCAGCCTATTATTTTGTCCTCTTCTTTGGGCTTGCTGGAGTAGACTTTCCACAGCGCATTAGGCTGGACCATCTTTACTATTCTCTCCTCATCCGCATACTCTTTTGGTTTTATGCTTATGTGCGCTTCCAAGTCTATAACCTGCTGTATAAAGTAGTTTTGAAAGCCAAACATAAGGGAACTCATAACTATTAGTGCACCAACTCCTATGGCAACACCGCTTACCGACACCAATGTCTGCCTTTTCCTCTCAAGGAGAAGCTTGTAGGCTATAAAGATAATGTAATTCATTCTACTACCACCTTATCCCCCTTTTTCAAACCTTCCAGAACCTCAAGATAACCGTTGACTTCCTCACCCACCTTGACAGGAACCTTGACCCTTCTCACTTTTTCGTACTTGTATACAAAGCCGTTCTTGTATGCCGACTTGGGTATAACGAGAGCTTTTCTGTCCTCTACAAGTATGTTAGCCTCAACTGTGGCGTTGGCAGGCACTTCCGGGGGAAGATCAGCCACAGCCTTTACTTCAAGGGTCTTTTTATTCTTGTTAATCTCTCCCTCTATCAGCACCAATCTACCTTCAAAAACTCTGCCGGGATAAACATCAAGAGAGATATAAACCTTCATACCACTTTTTATAGAAGAAGCGTACTCTTCATCTACATTAAGCACTATCTCTTTTGCATCACTTTCTCCCACGCTGAAGAGTTTGTTATCTTGACTTATGTGATTTATGTACTCTCCCACCTCCACATACTTGTTTAGCACCACACCATTTATGGGGCTCTTTATGTAGTATTTGTCCAGCTCTTTCTTTATTCTCTCTACAGACGCACTAAGGAACCTCTCCTCCGATTCAAGAGCTTTAATGCTATCTCTGTATGTTGTCAGTGCTTTCTCATACTCACTTTTGGCATTTTCGTAAGACCTTTTTGCCTCTTCGTACTGCTCTCTGGGTATTAGTCCCCTCTGTGCAAGGCTTTCCCTTCTGAAAAGGTATCTCTGTGCTTGTTCCATATTCCTCTTTGTTATTTCCACTTGCTTTTCAAGGCTCCTTCTGTAGTCTGAGTCTTCCCTGAGTCTCTCTTGTGATAACCTCAACCTCTCTTGTGCCTCCCTTAAGGATTCTTCAACTGGTCCTGCATCCATAACAGCTAATATCTCTCCTTTCCTTACCTTATCTCCCTCTTTGACCCTTATCTCTTTGACATAACCAGATACCTCTGATCTTATTACCACATAGTTCCTTGGCTTTACATATCCCGAGGCATAAATCACCTTCTTTATAGGTTTTTCCTCAACTGTGAAGACCTTAACATTGTTGCTTCTGTTAAATAATATCAGGAGGATGCTAACTGTGAGTATAACTCCTATGGGAAATAGTATCCTCTTCATAGAAGATAACATTTTAAAGCGGTAAAAGGCTTTTTATAGCTTCAACAAAGCTGTTAAAAAGCCTATCTTTGTTTAAACAGTCTCTTTCTTTGCATGTATTGGGAAAGCATGGAGAGCAGGCAAGATTTAGACTTATCTGAAAAACCCTTTCTCCTATTGGCTTCCAAACTACTACATCTGTAGGTCCATAAAAGATAAAGGAGGGAAGTCCTACATAAGATGCCAGATGAGACACTCCGCTATCGTTGCCAACGAATAGTTTTGCACCCTTTAGGGCTTTTGCCATGTTTAAAGGGTCGCTCATCTGAACAAACCTTGACACATACCCTTTTATCCACTCGTCAGCTTCTCCCACAAGATATACAACCTCATAACCGTGCTTTCTAAGATACTCTTCTATCCTCAAAAAAAGGGCTATGTCTGGATTTTTCCGCATGGAACCGCTTGAAGGGTGTAAAACAGCTTTATCCATGAGGGGATTATCACGAAGAGTGGGAAGGTTCAGCACCCGAGAGTAATTGCCATCCAGAGCAAGGGATTTAAGGTAATATTCAACTATCCACCTTCTTTCATCTGGGAAGGGCTTTATATTACCATCTACGCTTATGCTTATCACCTTGCTAAACTCTCTCTCAGGTATCTGGTAGTGCACTTCATCAACCCATCCCAATTCTTTGGCTATCTTGAGGTAATCCGTGTTGCCTACAGCAAAGATTCTCTCCCCCCTCTTTTTCAGCAGTTCCAGCACAGGAAAGGTAAGCAGTGTATCACCAAGCCCACCTCTTCTGTAAAAGAGTATCACAGAGCTATAATTTATTCCTATGTGTGGCATCATAGGTTATGCGGGGAAAAATCCCGCTGTGTTGGTTTTGCTGGAGGGTTTGGAAAGGCTTGAATACAGAGGTTATGACTCGGCTGGTGTAGCTCTCATAGAGAACGGGCGCATATTTGTAGAAAAGAAGGTGGGTAAGATAAGGGAGCTGATAAGAAGCTTGTGGGGCAAACCTCTTAAGGCTACTGTAGGTATAGGGCATACCAGGTGGGCAACCCATGGCGAGCCTTGTGAGATAAACGCACACCCTCACACTGACTCAACGGGTGAGATAGCAGTGGTGCATAACGGCATTATAGAGAATTACAGAGAGCTAAAAGAGAAGCTTCAGGCGCAAGGCATACAGTTTAAATCTCAGACGGATACGGAAGTTATAGCACACCTTATATCGCTTTACTATCAAGGTGATCTTCTTGAAGCGGTAATTAAAGTGGTACCTGAGCTGAAGGGTTCTTACGCTTTTTGTGTCATAACCAACAGAGAACCTTACAGGATAGTCGGTGTAAGATACGGCAACCCTCTGGTGGTAGGCATAGGTGATGGCGAAAACTTTATGGCTTCGGACATTCCAGCCCTTCTTCCCTTTACAAGGCACATAATACCACTGTCCGATGGGGAGATAGTAGACCTAAGAATTGACAGCGTTGACATATACGATGCTGAAGGAAACAGAATAGTAAAAGAGGCTATAAATGTTCCATGGGACATAATATCTGCGGAAAGGGGAGGGTTTAAACACTTTATGCTCAAAGAGATCTTTGAACAGCCAAGAACGGTGGGAGATACAATAAAGGGTTATGTATCAAGAGATTACCTTCTGCCCTTTAATCTGAGAGACTTTAGAAGAATACTCATTCTGGCGTGCGGTACATCCTATCACGCAGGTCTTGTGGGAAGCTACTGGATGAACAAGTACCTTCAGACACCTGTGGAGGTCATGTATGCCTCTGAGTTCAGATACGCAGATGTGCCTGTAGGCGAAAGAGACCTGGTAATAGCCATATCCCAATCTGGTGAAACAGCAGACACGCGCTACTCTGCCCTTTCAGCTAAGGAGAAGGGTGCAACCGTCTTATCTTTGGTGAATGTGATGGGTAGTGCCCTGGACAGGGAGTCTGACTACACTCTTTACACTCACGCAGGTCCCGAGATAGGCGTTGCAGCAACAAAGACCTTTACATCTCAGCTTGCTGTCCTTTACAGCCTTGCTGTATCTCATCTGCCCGATAGAGACAGATTTATGGAGAAACTATCCAGTGTGCCTCACATGATGGAGGAGGTATTGGGAGAAGCTGAGCAGATAAAAAAGGTAGCTCTCAAGTATGCCAACAGAAAGAACATGCTTTATTTGGGAAGGTACCTGAGCTATCCTGTAGCCTTGGAGGGTGCGCTAAAGCTCAAAGAGATCTCTTACATACACGCGGAGGGGTACCCCGCAGGTGAGATGAAACACGGACCTATTGCTCTCATAGATGAAAACATGCCCGTCTTGGTGGTGGTACCAAGGGATAGGGTTTACGAGAAGGTACTTTCCAATATAGAGGAGGTGCTTACCAGAAGGGGATCAGTGATAAGCGTAGGCTTTAGGGATGACGAAACTTTAACGAAAGTGTCAAAAGACCTAATAGGTGTGCCAGAGGTGGACGAGGATCTTACCCCCTTCCTGACGGTTATTCCCCTACAGCTCTTTGCTTATTACATAGCCGACCACCTGGGGCTTGATGTGGACCAGCCAAGGAACTTGGCAAAAACTGTCACCGTTGAATAACTTTAAGAGTGTATAATAGGAGGCCATGAACAGAGATTTAAGAAAAGAGGCAAGAAGGTAAAAGTTTACCTCTTTGGTTCAAGAGTAAAAGGACAAAATACGCCAAGAAGCGACCTTGACCTTGGGTTTCTTTCTGAGGAGGAAATAGGTTATGAACTTTTTCTTCTGAGGGAACTATTAGAGGAGTCAAACCTTCCTTTTTCTGTGGACGTTGTTGACCTGTCAAGAGTAGGGGAAGAGTTCAGGAATTTAGTTTTGAAGGAGGGCAAACTTTGGATAAGCTTTTAAAACAGTTAGGGTATTTTGAAAAGGCAGTAAAGAGATTAATGGAAGCGCTGAAGCTTACGCAAGAAAAGAAGCATACAAAACTCTACTCACTTCTGAGAGATTCCTCCATTCAGGGATTTGAATTTACCTTTGAAATATTCTGGAAGCTTGTTAAGACAGCAAAGAACTCCTTCAGATGGTTGACGACAGGAACTTAACATCACACCTATAACGAGGATATTGCGGAATATCTTTTTAAAAAACTGGAGGTTTACGCTAAGCTTATGAGGGTTGCGGTAGAAAAGCTCAAAAGGAATCTTGTCTAAGTCCTTAGAAAGTCATACATTTAGGGAGTTAAAGGAGCTTTACGACAAGGACTTTCCCCTTTGGGCTGAGATAAATCTGCAACTTCTTAAAGAGAAAGCCTACGACTTTTACATATAACCATCATCTCAGTATGTCCTTCTGTACCTCCTCAGGTGATGGCACTACCGCAAGCTTCTTTACTTTTGATGCATAGTACATGATGGGAATAAGTACTAAGGTGAGAGTGGTTGATCCTATTGTGCCAAATATTAGAGATATGGCAAGACCATTGAATATTGGGTCAAAGAGAATCACAAAAGCACCCACAATAACTGCAACAGCTGTAAGCAGTATGGGGCGAGTCCTTATAACTCCTGCCTCAACGACAGCTAAGTGTGGAGGCACACCATCTTTTATCCTTTCCTCGGCAAAGTCCACAAGAAGTATGGAGTTCCTCACTATAATGCCAGCAAGGGCTATAAAACCTATCATGGATGTGGCGGTGAAGAAAGCACCAAGCAAAAGGTGACCCGGCACGATACCCACTAAGGTTAGGGGAATAGGTGCCATTATGACCCCCGGTATCTTAAAGTCTTTGAACCATCCGAGGATAAGCACATACATGGCAAAAAGAGCCACACCAAAGGCAAGACCCAAATCCCTGAAAACTTCCAGGGTGATATGCATCTCACCGTCCCACTTGACATATATACTGTCCTCTATAAGTGGCAAGGACATCCAAAGCTCTTTTACGCTTCCGTAGGGATTTGGAAGGCTAAGTACTTTTTTTCTCACATCCAGTATACCGTAAAAAGGTGCCTCCTCCCTTCCTGCCACATCACCTATCACATATATAACCCTTCTGAGGTTCTTGTGGTAAATGGTAACCGGCCTTGTATCCTCTTTTATCTCAACCAGCTCCGTAAGAGGTATAAGCTTGCCCTCTCTGTTTGGAATTTTGAGATTTTTCAAAAGCTCCAAGGTTCTGTACTTTTCGTCAAACCTTATCACTATAGGCACATGTTCTGTATCTGTGCTTTGAAGTAAGCCCACCTGATAACCTCCTATCAACGCTCTTAAGGTGAGTACCAGCTCTTCTTTGCTTATACCCGAAAGCTTAAGTTTGTCCTCCTTTGCGACGAGCCTTATCATAGGCGCTGGTTTTTCCAGGTATATACCTGCATCCGTTATGGAAGGTGTTTCCTCAAAGACCCTTAGGACTTCCTTAGCAAACCTCTCTTGCTCTTTAAGGTCAGGTCCGTAAACCTCCGCCACTATGGGGGAAAGCACCGGTGGACCGGGTGGGACCTCCACTACAGCCACATACTTAGCTCCGTATTGCTGTGCTATCTTATGCACCATAGGTCTTATTTTCTTGGCAAAGTCATGGGACTGCTCTATCCGCTCATGCTTGTTTATGAGATTTATTTGAATATCTGCCATGTTGCTACTCTGCCTCAAATAGTAATGTCTTACAAGACCATTAAAGTTAAAGGGCGAAGCGGTACCTACATATATCTGATAATCGGTTACTATGCTCTGTCTTGACACATAATCACCTATGGCTTTTGCCACCTCAAGAGTCCTCTCTATGGGGGTGCCTTCTGGCATATCAAGAACTATCTGAAGCTCACTCTTGTTGTCATAGGGGAGCATCTTTACCACTACAGTCTTTGTAATAAATAGGCTAAGAGATAGTCCCATAAGCAGAAGGACAAAACCGTAAAAGGCATACCTTTTGGGCTTGCTAACTATGAGGGGCAGCATAATTTTGGAATAAACTTTCCAGAAGGTGGTGCTCTTTATGTCTATTTCCTGCTTTTTGTGGTTTTCTTCGTGCTTTAAAAACTTGTAAGAAGCCCAAGGGGTCACTATGAAAGCTACCAGCAGTGAGAAAAACATGGCAACAGAAGCATTTATAGGGATAGGTCTCATGTATGGTCCCATAAGTCCACTTACAAAAGCCATTGGCATAAGTGCCGCTATAACGGTAAAGGTTGCCAATACTGTTGGGTTTCCTACTTCGTCAGTGGCTCTGACTATTGCCTCCCTTGGTGTTTTTGCAAGTTTTAGCTCAAACCACCTGTGTATGTTTTCCACAACTACTATAGCGTCATCCACCAGTATACCTATGGCGAATATGAGAGCAAACAGTGTGACCCTGTTTAGGGTAAAACCATACATCTCGCTCAAAAAGAGGGCTATGGCAAGAGTTATGGGCACCGCCACACCTACTACAGCTGCCTCTCTGATGCCAAGAGCTACAGCTATTAGCAGTATTACCGAGAAGGTGGCAATAAAAAGATGCTCCAAAAGCTCATCCGCTTTCTCTTTTGCCGTCTCTCCGTAATTTCTCGTAACTGTGATGTTTACATCTTTGGGGATTACATTACCTTTAAGATGGTCCACCAATTTTAAGACTTCTTGTGCAACATTTACCGCATTTGTGCCCTTTCTTTTGGATACTGCAATGGTCACCGCTGGATATAGCTCTCCTTCCTTAACTCCCTGTATACCTTTCTCCTCAGCCTTGGGACCAAAACCCATAAGCACATAGTCCTTTATCTCAGAAGGACCATCCACCACAGTGGCTACATCCCTAAGATAAACAGGCTTTCCATCCACTACGCTTATAAGTATGTTTTCTACATCTTCCTTGGACTTTAGAAACTCACCGGTTCTTATCTGATATACTTTGTTGGATTGGGTTAAGTTCCCGCTAACTTCTTGAGCGTTAGCACTCTTTATAACCTGAGCTACATAAAGGGGTGAGATACGATATGCGGCCATTTTTGCAGGGTCAAGTATCACCCTTATCTCCCTCGATCTGCCTCCTACCAAAAACACATCTGCTACATTGTTTATCTTCTTTATCTCGTTTTCCACCGTTGAAGCTATCCTCCTCAAACTGTACCAGTCGTAAGGCTTGCCCCAGAGAGTAAGTGTTAGTATAGGGACATCGTCAATGGACTTGGGTTTTATAAGAGGTGGAAGCATAACGCCAGGTGGTGCCAGGTCCATAGCAGACATCATTTTGGTGTTTAAATCTACCAGAGCTTTTACGGGATCAGTTCCCACATAGAACCTTGCTGTTACAACAGCACCACCTTCTGAAGATGCGGAATATATGTACTCTATGTCTTTTAGCTCCCAGAGTTTTTTCTCAAGGGGTGTGACCACCCTCCTTTCCACCTCTTCAGGTGTTGCACCTGGATAGCTTATGAATATGTCTATCATAGGCACCACTATCTGAGGCTCCTCTTCCTTTGGAGTAGTGATTACAGCAAATAAACCAAGTGCAAGAGAGACTAGCACCAGCACAGGAGTGAGCTTGGAGTCTATAAAGTAGTTGGCCAGTCTTCCCGCAAGCCCATACATCTTATCCTCCTACCTTACACCCATCGCAAGCTTTTTCTATACCATCTACAACTATCCTCTCATCGCCACTAAGACCCGAAAGCACCTCCACCATGTTGCCCCTCTTCTCTCCAAGCTTTACAAAGCGAAGCTCCAGAGTGTTGTCAGGTTTTACTACCCACACGCCAGTGAAGTCAAACCTTCTAAAGATGGCGCTCTCTGGCACCAAGATTACGCTTAACTTCTCCGATATGAGCATTTTGGCGTACATGCCACTCTTCAAATCGCCTGATTCTAAACTCAGCTTTACTCGGAATGTCCTGGTTATAGGGTCAACTGAAGGAGAAACTTCAGAGACTCTTCCCTGCACAGTCTTGTTTAAGGCATCTATGTAAACGGGGTAAACATCTCCCACTCTTATCCTGCCCACATACTTCTCGGGCAGGTTAACCTCCAGCTTGTAAGGGGGTCTTTCTATAACCAAAAGCACAGTGCCAGGACCTGCGAGATCTCCCATATCCACCTTTTTGTGAGCCACATACCCGTCAAAAGGCGCTCTAATTGTTGTGTAATCCAAGTTGGAAACAACTGCCTTCCTTTGGAACTGAGCCGCTCTTATACCAGCTTTTGCCTGCTCCACCTGAGCCTTTGCAGCATCATACTGAGCCTTTATCTGGTCAAATTCCTGCTGAGTTATGGCATTTTCCTTAAGAAGGGATAAGTACCTCTCATAAGTCTTTTTCACAGCCTCGTAGTTAGAAATTGCAGATTTGTATGCTTCTTCCGCCTGCTTTACCTGCTCACTTACAGCGCTGGCTTGGGCTAATATATCAGAAGCGTCCAAAGTAAGAAGAATCTGACCCTTTTTTACAGCCTGCCCCTCCTTTACTCTCACGCTTGTAATCTTTCCTGCAACTCTGGTGGATATCTCAGCTACATGGTCCGCCACTATGTTGCCCACATAACCCACCTGAACTTCTTGAGCTCTTTCCACCTTGCCTATCTTTAAACCTTCTACGGTTTTTGCTTTTTTCTCCACCTCAAAAGTCCTTTCCCTGTGGCTGAAAACACCCGCCAACCAAAGCACAACAAGGGAGATAACTACCAAAAAGCCTATGTATTTTATGTATCTTCTCATTTTAGCACCTCCCTTATTAAGCCTCCTGCGTAAAGAAGGTCGGCATATGCCTTCTGACAAGCATTCAAAGCCTGTACCCTCTCAAGTCTTGCTTTATCCAGCTCCGTTTGAGCATCAAGAAGGTCTACTATCCTTGCAAGCCCTACTTTGTATCTTAGTTCTATGACCCTGAGCACCTCCTCACTTGCCTTTATCCTCTCCTCTGCAGACCTTAGAGAGTGCAGAGCGTTTTGGTAATTGGCGTAGGCTTTTTCTATGTCAAAGATCACCGATGATTGTAAGAGCTTTAGCCTCTCCTCCAGAGACCTTTTGATTTCAAGATATGACTGTGCTTTTCTGAGCGTAGAAAGGCCTGTGTCAAAACTCCAAGATATGCCCGCACCCACCATATAACCGCTACCGTCTGACCCCAAAGGCGCACTTTTGCTATATAGAGAGTAAGAGCCAAAGGCATAAACCTGAGGTAAGTTGTCAGAAAGAGCAAGCCTGTAGCTTTGCTCCAGAGACTTTATTCTCTCTTGCAGGGCTTTTATGTCCTGTCTTTTTTGCAAAGCCATGCTCTTTATCTCTTCCACATCAACCGCCGGACAGCTATCCATATCTGACACATCAAACTCCCCGAGCTTTTTATTGGTTATAAGCTCAATGGCTTTTCTGGATATGTTGTAGTTGTTTTTTGAAGCTTCAAGAGACTCCTCCGCTTTTGAAAGGTAAACTCTTGCTCTTAGCACATCAGACAGCAGAGCTGTACCTACCTTTTGCATACTTTCTGCAAGCCTTACATGCTCCTGTGCATCTTTTACTGATTGCTGGCTCACCTTTATGGCGTTTTTGGAAAGCACTGCATCCATGTAAGCATGATAAACCCTAAGAACCACCTCGTCCTGCTTTCTCTCAAACTCTTCCCTCAAGGCAGAGAGGTTATGGGATGCTACCCTCTCCATAGCTTGGACTTTCCCTCCCAGCCAGATGGGAATCTCTACGCTCAGCTTGGTCTCAAAGTTATTTATGGCAGAAGGATTGTTAAGCTTGGCTGGATTGAAGTCTTCCATCTTGAAGCGCTCTTGGTTTAGCTTAGACATAAAGGCATAAACAGGTATGTCCGTTCTGGTAAAGATCTCTTCAGCTTTTATCTTGGGAAAGTATCCTCCCCTTGCAGCTTTGAGCTCCAGCTCACCAGCTTTTATCTCGTTCCTAAAAGCCCTTATCTCAAGGTTATTATCCAATGCAAGACGGATAGCTTCTTGCAGTGTTAGCTCTCCAGCCTGAGCCACAGCTACAAAAACCAGCACCAGCAGCAGTTTCATCATGCTAACCTCGTAGAGCAATATAATTATATTCTAATATTCTTAAAATTTCAACCAAGCAGGAGCCTTCTCACTGTCTTGTGTAAATAATCTCTGACCTTGGCTTTACCTTCTCCATCTGGCACCATACTTAAGCTGGCTTTTAGTCTCCCTTCACCATCCTCTAAAAGGCTCAGGAGCCAAGCTTCACCCTCAATCTGCTCATGCTCATCAAGGATCATACGGAATCTGATGGTTTTATCTGTAAGCTCCTCTATCACGTGGTAGCCGGTAACACGAACAGTAAAGCTATCCTCAGACATATCCGTCATTTCAAAAGGTCTTAACAGATTGCCCATTTTCAAAAAGACCAGAGGAGGCTTCTTGGTGATGGGGATCTTTATCTTTCCTAAGCTCAGAGCATCCTGTGATATGGAGAGGATGATCTCCTTCTGACTTTTCCCTACTATCCTGCAAGGTATGATGGTTTCGTCCCAGCTTATCTTTGCTGTGCTTCCCAAGATGGCGTAGCGGTCCAAAAGTGGAGTTAGATATAAGTGTAGCTTCTCACCCTCTGACTTTACCTTCCTGGTGTAAGCTTTAAAGCTTACTGTAACTTTTTCTCCTTCCTTCTCCCAGTATAAACCTAATTTTTCCATGTTATATCTCCCTCACTAAGTCTTCCATCTTCATGCCCCTTGACCCCTTTACAAGTATAACGCTTCCCTCTCTTATAAGACTTGACAGGTATCTTAAAGCCTCCTCCTTTGAAGAGCTATGATAGCAAAGGACGCCGTGCCGTAGGCATTCCTCATAAGCAAAGCGCATGTGTGTGCCGTAGAATATACACGCATCTATCCCAAGCTCTGCACAGAGTTTGCCTACCTCTCTGTGATAGGCTTCTGACATGGGACCAAGCTCAAGCATATCTCCCAGAAGAGCTATCCTGTATCCATCAAACAAAGATAGAGATAAGAGGGCTTTTCTCACAGAAGGTGGATTGGCATTGTAGGTATCATCTATTATCAAGAATGACCCTTTCCTTATAAGATGAAATCGCTGTGGTGCTGGGGAAAAGTTGGCAAGGTGATGCGATAGCTCTTTCCAGTTATAACCCAGAGCCTTTAAAACTCCCAGACTGCAGAGGGCATTCTCTAAGACGGCTAAGCTGGGGACTCTTAAGCTCAAGCTAACATCCTCCACTTGGAAAGTTATTCCTTCTTTGCTGAGCTTTATATTGGTTGCTTGCAGGTCTCCACCCTCACCAAAAGTTATGACATTTTTTAGCTCATAGCAGTGGGATACATACTTGGGCAAAACCGCCACATCTCTTTCTTGCATATCCTCAAATATCTCCCCATTTCCCACAATTACATCATCCAAGCATCCAAAGGTTTCCAAGTGTTCTTCACCTATTGCGGTTATTACCCTCACATGTGGCTTTGCTAATTTTACAAGGTTTTTGACATCACCCTTCTGACTTGCTCCCATCTCCACCACCCAAAACTGGCAGTCCTCCTCAAAGTTAGCTATAGAGAAAGGTAAACCTATCTGAGAGTTATAGTTTTTTGGAGTTTTACATACCTTACCTATCTTTGAGAGCAAGAAGGCTATCATCTCCTTGGTGGTGGTTTTCCCGGCGGACCCAGCCACACCTATAACTCTGCCAGTAAATAGCCTTCTCCTATAGAGAGCTATTCTTCTTAAAGCTTCAAGCGTGTCATCCACCAGCACATAAAACTTTCCTTTGGGAACTTTTATCCCTCGCTGGACTATTGCTCCCACCGCCCCCCTTGAAAAAGCTTCCTGAGCAAAGTCGTGACCATCGTGCCTGCCTCCTCTCAAAGCTACAAAAACATTTCCTTCCTTTACTTCCCTGCTGTCTATGCAAAATCCTGAGAAGGTGGTGCTTTCTCCGTAGAGTTTTCCTCTGCAAATGCTGGCAAGCTCCCGCGCGCTTAACTCTCCCATGGGTTATAATCTTAATGTAATGTACAAACTTAAAAAAGCAAAGTCGGTAAAAGGTGAGCTGAGAGTCCCCTCCGACAAGTCCATATCCCACAGGGCTGTTATCCTGTCCGCCATTGCAGAAGGAAAAAGTGTGATAAGAAACTGGCTAAGTTCGGAAGATACGCTGGCAACTCTTCAAATAGCTAAGGCGCTGGGGACAAAAGTAGAAACAAAAGGAAATGAACTTATGATTACTGGCAGAGATTTTAACTTTTGCGAACCAGACTATGTTTTGGATGCAAGAAATTCGGGAACTACCGCAAGGCTCTTTTTGGGAGTGCTTGCCACACAGGAGTTTTTCAGTGTTATTACTGGAGATGAAAGCCTCAGAAACAGACCCATGCTAAGGGTGGTAGAACCTCTCAGGCAAATGGGTGCTTTTCTGGACGGAAGGGAAAAAGGGAACAAACTCCCCATATGTGTCAGAGGAGGCAAGTTAAAGGGTGTATCCTTTTTTAACAAGCGTGCTTCTGCACAGGTAAAGTCCTCCCTTTTGCTGGCAGGTCTGAAAGCCGAAGGCATAACAGAAATAACCGAGCCGTATCTTTCAAGGGATCACACAGAGAGGATGCTTAAACTCTTTGGAGCTAATATCACGCAGTTAGAAGGCAGTAGCGGACACATAATAAAAATAGCAGGAGGACAAAAGCTTTATGGCTGTGAAGTCTTATGCCCTGCCGATCCTTCTTCCGCAGCCTTCTTTGTAGCACTTGCCACTCTTTTGGAAGACTCTCAGCTGATTCTTAAGGATGTTCTTATAAATCCTACAAGGGACGGCTTTTTTAGAAAGCTCAGGCAGATGGGTGCTTATGTAGAGTATGCCAATGTTAGGGAGGTCTCAGGTGAGCCTGTGGCAGACATAGTGGTAGAGGGAGGGAGAAAACTAAAAGGTCTAAACATAACCAAAGAGGATGTGCCTTCCTTGATAGATGAACTACCTCTTTTGGCTCTGGTTATGTCCTTAGCAGAAGGGTCTTCAATAGTAAAAGGTGCGGAGGAGCTGAGATTTAAAGAGAGTGATAGGATTAAGGCGGTGGTAGAAAACTTAAGGAGCATGGGAGCCAACATTGAGGAGTACCAAGACGGTTTTTACATAGAAGGAGTAGAAAAACTGAAAGGTGCTAACATAAAGACATACTCAGACCACCGCATAGCCATGACCTTTTCCGTAGCAGGACTTGTAGCCGAAGGAGAAACCACCATAGACAATCCCGAATGCGTATCTGTATCTTACCCCAACTTTTATGAAGACTTAAACAAGATCATCCTCCAAACCTGAGAACGACTGCAAAATAAACTATAGCAAGTCCTAAAATAAGATTAACAAAGCCCAGAATACGAGCCATTATCCTATAAAAGCCACTCTCTAAAGCTCTCTTTCCAAAGTAAAGATCATGCACAAGAGAAACTACCACAACTATTAAGAAGAGGCCTATTTTGTGCCAAAGGGTAAGCGTATACTGGTTTGAGAAGTTAAACAAGTTAGGAAAGCCAAGTATGTAATGTATGTTAAAAAGACCAGTTATAAAAAGCCCCAACAGTGTCAGAAGAGTTCCATAAAAACTAAAACGCCTACCCACCTCCTGAAAAGCCTGATCTCTAATAGGTAGCTTTCTGACAAAGGGTGATAGCACAAGTACTAAAAAGATCATTCCACCAACCCAAAAGCTTGCAAAGATTATGTGAAGGAAGAGCATAAACTCCTTTATACCCATAGTAATATATTAGCATTATTTTCCTTTGTCCAATAATTTTATGTTTCAACTCCACACGGATGATTAGAAACCCAACTGCCTGTATTAATATTATACTACTCTATCAACATTTTTCAAGAGGGTATATCCCCTTTCCGGTGAAGTTTATTCTTCACCAGAGCAGGATACTCACCTCCACCAAGAGAAAGAAATACAGATGGTCTCTCCAGAGCTCCTTTAAAGGTCCTTAAAAGCTGTTCTTCTCCTACTATATGGACTATAACGTTAAGCCGAAAGAAGTTCATATCACCTGAGAATTCAGATATGGAAAAAGCGTAGGTGAATTTAACCGCCCATGTTCTTTTAACACTCGGGCTTTCCTTATTACCTTTTTCTTTTTTCTTATTTTTTTGTGTCCTCAATCTTTAAGTTCGTAAATAACCCTCCAAAAAGGTCAAATTCGTGGTATTCTTTGACAAGAGCCTTTCCAAAAGCGTCCACATCAAGCTCTGAGTTTTTAAGGTTTCCTTCTATGTACTTTTTCAGCTTTTCATCAAGCAACTGCCAGCCTTTTTCTTCTTCTTATCTCGTACTTGAGGGCTTTGTCAGAGACAAAGGTTAGCTGAGAGCCGTCCCCGCGTGTGAGCTTCTTAAGAGTAGACACGTTCCCTATAGTCTCTCCGTAGTTTAAGCTTCATGCCTTAGAAGTTATCACGGTAATGGTAAGTCCTCCCATTTTCTTACCTCCTGACTTTCCTTAGTGTTTATATTAACTGCCCCTTTTTGGAATTTCTGACACTGGGAAAATTTCGGGGTGAGGGGACTTGAACCCCTGACCTTCGGCTCCCGAAGCCGACGCTCTGCCACCTGAGCCACACCCCGGATAAGTAAATTATAGGCTCTTGGAGAGCAAACCGTTTATGACCTTTTTGACTATAAGCTCTGCGGAGATAACCTTATCACCAAACTCTATCTTCTCCTCCCTGCCGTCTGCGTAAAGTATATACCCTTCGTGAAAGTCCCTGTCCATCACCTCAAGAGGATTGGCTATAAGCATGTCCAAGTTTTTCCTTCGGAGCTTCTGACGGCTATTTTCCAGAAGATTTTCCCTTTCTTCCAGAGCAAAGCCTATAAGTAACTTATCTCCTTTTCTTTCTCCAAGATGCAAGAGTATGTCGGGTGTGCTCACAAGCCTTAGGGTAAGGCTCTGTGTCTTTTTGATCTTGCCCGTTTCTTTCCTTTCTGGCATATAGTCAGAGACTGCTGCGTTCATAACTATTATGTCTGCCCAGTCTTTTAACTCCATCACCTTTTGGTACATATCTTGAGCGGATACTACCCTTTGCACATGAGTTTCTGGTGGCTCTTGAGCTGTTGTAAAGCCGGCTACTACCTTTACTTGCGCACCATACCACCTAAAAACCCTCGCCAGTGCAAACCCCATCCTACCGCTGGATGAGTTGGACAAAAAGCGCACTCCGTCTATGTACTCCCTTGTAGCACCGCAGGTGATGAGCACCCTTTTACCTGCTAAAGGTTTGGGTCTTAGGGAATACTCTATCCAGTCCAGCAGTCTCTCTTCGCTGGCAAGTTTTCCCTGCCCTTCCTCCTCACAAACCAGCTTGCCTTCCTCTGGCTCTATGATGATGTGTCCTAAACTTTTTAGCTTCTCCACATGCTCTTTTATTATGGGATTTGTCCACATGGATACATTCCCGGCAGGAGCTATGAGGAGGTTTTTCTCGTAAGCCAAAACTGTGGTGGTAAGGAGATTATCACCTATACCGAGAGCTATCTTAGATAGGGTGTTTACGCTGCAGGGGGCTATGAGAAACACATCACACCACCGTGCAAGGTTTATGTGAGCTAAAGGGTCCTCTTCCCATTGGGAGTAAACTCTATAACCTGTTAGAGCTTCAAAGGTCATCTTGCTTAAAAACTTTTCCGAAAAGGGCGTCATTATTACCTTTACCTGATAACCCTTTTTCTTTAAAGTTCTTACAAGATCACAAGCCTTGTATATAGCTATGCTGGAAGAAACACCAAGAAGGACCCTAGTCATTGGAGATAATATTTTAGCATCTTGTCAAGCTCACCCCTGAGTTCCAGTAGATACTCCACCGCCTCTCTAACTGCACCTTCTCCACCTGAGGCTTTTGTAATGTATAGTGCTATCCTCTTTATGGCTTCTGGTGCATTACTTACTACGATGGGAAAGCCTACCCTCATCAAAACAGGCGCATCTACATAATCATCCCCTATAAAAGCTATCTCCTCGTAGCTCAGCTGATTTCTCCTCAGTATTTCATCAAGAAGTGGTAATTTGTCATTATAGCCTAAATGTATTTCTTCAACACCTAACTCTTTTAGCCTATTTAAGAGAGGCTTTGAATTTCTTCCAGATATTACCCCCGTCTTGATGCCAGCCTTCTGAATTAGCTTTATACCAAAACCATCCCTAACATTAAAGACCTTTATCTCCTCACCCTTCTCCGTGTAATAAAGTTTTCCATCTGTCAGGACACCGTCCACATCCATAAGGAGAAGCTTTATCCTCTTAGCTCTTTCGCTCAGATCCATGTATAATATTCAATATAACTCCTCAGGAGGAAGCTAATGAATTTATACGAGTATGAAGCTTACGACAAGATTTTCAAAAAGTACGGTATACCTACACCTGAGTATATGTTTGAAAGCAGCGTAAGCGATAGGCTTGTGGAGTTTGTAAATCAGCTGGGTGAGTGCGTGGTAAAGTCTCAGGTGCTTGTAGGCAAAAGAGGAAAAGCTGGAGCTGTAAAGGTATGCTCTGACCCTCAAAGTGCCATTGAAACAGCGCAGGCTCTTCTTAACTATCCCGTTTACGGTGAGATGCCTGTGGGCGTGCTTGTAGCAAGAAAGGTAAACATCCTTAAGGAACTTTATGCTTCCATTACCTATTCAACGGAAGTGAGAGCTCCTGTGCTTACCCTAAGCTTGGAAGGTGGTATGGACATAGAGGAAGTCCCTCCTGAAAAGGTCAGAAGCTGGACCATAAACCCCCTCAAAGGGCTTTATCCCCACATGGTGAGAAACTATCTTTTGGAGCTTGGCTTTCCTCAGGAATATATGGGCATTTTGAGGGAGCTTTCCGAAGTTGTATCCAACATGTACAGAGCCTTCTGGGAAGCGGAAGCAAGGCTTTTGGAGATAAACCCTCTTGCCATATGTGATGTAAATGGTAAGCTAAAGGTTTATGCCCTTGATGCGGTGGTAACCATAGACGATGATGCATCTGTGCCACCTTCTAAGATATACGGAGTAAGAACTGCCATGAAGAGACCCCCAACAGAGAGAGAGATAGAAGCTTCACTTATAGATAGGGACGACCACCGTGGAAAGGCAGGCTCTTATGTGGAGGTGGATGGCGATATTGCCATGATGACCTTTGGAGGTGGAGGTTCTACAGTTACCATAGAGACTACCTATGCCATCGGTCTAAAACCGGCCAACTTCACCGATATAGGTGGAAACCCACCGGCTGAGAAGATGTACAAGATAACCAAGATCATCCTCTCAAAACCCGGTATAAGAGGTGTTTTGGTGTGCGGTGGAACTGCCAATAACACAAGAATAGATGTAACTCTTGGTGAAGGTGTGGCAAACGCCATAAGGGACCTTTACAAGGAAGGTAAGCTAAATCCTGACTGGATATGGGTAGTACGCAGAAACGGACCAGAAGCAGAGAAAGGTCTTCGCATGCTATACGAAGCCTTCAAAGAGTGCAAGGTAAAAGGTGAAATATATGACTCATCTCTACCTCTGACTGAGGCACCCATAAGGCTAAAAGAGTTGCTTGACATATGCACATCAGCGCAAAGCGAGGACAGGCACTTGACGGAAGAACAAGCTAAAGACATGGGGATATAATCCCTCACCTTAGTGCACATTCAGAAAAATTATCCTTTATAAAGGAAAGTATCTCTGCGAACTCTTCGTCCGAGTAAGTGGTTTTGTTGGAAAAATCCGGGTCAAGAGTCTTGCCCGGAAGGAACTTCTGAAGGTAGTACCTCTTTGCCTCCTTTATCCATTCAGCTATTTTGAGTATATCATCCTTTGATAGCTGGTTTTTAACTACCGTGGTTCTAAACTCGTAATCTACTCCAGAATTCATTATAAGGTTTATGCTTCTGTTTATAGCTTTTATGTCTACTTTTGCCCTCACCACCTCTTCATACTTATCAGGAGGAGCTTTTATATCCATAGCTATGTAATCTACAAGCTTGTCCTTTATAAGCTCTTCTATCACCTCAGGCATAGACCCATTGGTATCAAGCTTTACGGAAAAAGAAGGTTTCTTAACCTTTTCTATAAAATCCTTAAGTCCCGCATGTATGGTGGGTTCACCACCCGTAATGACTACACCTTCAAGCTTGCCTACCCTTTGTTCTAAGAAGGAAAGGATCTCCTCCTGTGGTATAGTTTTCCCAAAGTACTCTGGAAGAACAAGCTCCACATTGTAGCAGTATGGACATCTAAAGTTACACCCTTGAGTAAACACTATGCATGACACCTTACCCGGATAATCTATCAGAGTGAATCTTTGGAAGCCTCCTATCTTGAAAAGGCAGTGAGGAGTCTTTCCCTTTAAAGAACGTTCTTCATAATCCCTCATCATTAAGACATTTTCTCCTTACTGAAAGTCTTTCTCAGCTTAAATTCTTCGTTTACAAAGTTGGCAAAGTACGGAATGCCATACTTACCAGTCATCTTCCATAAACCTTCGTAGTTGGGATTGTCCCAGTCAAAATCTTTTGTGATGTTGTATGTGGGTATAGGAAAGGTAAATACCCTTCCCTTCGCATCTCCCTCCATCATAACTTCAAAGAAAGCCCTGTTTAACATATCCATCTCTTCCTGAAACTCTCCGTATGTTTCGTTCCTTATCTCTCCACCTATCAAAACACCTTGATGCATGTAGTACTCGGGAACCTTCAGGTCAAAGGTGAGGTTGGTAAATGGTGCCTGAAAACCTGTCCTTGTAGGTACATTGAGATTGTATATAAACTCCTGCACAGCCTGTTTTACCTGTTTGTAGTCCAGCCTATCGTACCTTATAAAGGGTGCAAGTAGGGTATCAAAGTTGGAAAAGGCTTGCGCACCTGTAGCTTCACCTTGCAGAGTGTATAAGAAGTTAACCACCTGACCTAGGGCAGAGCTCAGATGTTTTGGTGGTTTGCTTTCGGTTTTTCCGGGAACACCCCTAAAGCCGGTAGCCAGTAGGTCCCACAGATCCCATCCTACGCAATACACGCTCAGGGCATGCAGCTGGTGTATGTGAAAGTCACCTTCTTTATGCGCCTTCTTTATATCTCTCCCGTATATTTTGTTGAGCCAGTAATCCTTGCTTGCATGCGATGTTATGTAGAAGTTAAGCCCTTGAAGGGAGTAAGTCATGTTACTGTTTTCTTTAACTTCCCAATCCTCTAAGTTTATGTACCTCTCAACAAGCTGTGTATTGCTCCTATAGAGTATAAAAGCCCTGGCAAGATGTTTAAAAGGGCTTTCCAGAATTACATCTTCCAAAAGGCGGAGTATCTCTCTTTCGCTTAGCTTTTCTTTTCCAATGCGCCTTATTACCTCAGAAATAAGACCTTCTATGTCCTCATCACTTATTTTGCTTTCTTCGGTAGCAAGATTTCTAATGATATTTGCCAACTTTTCTTCTGTTGTGTCCATATATATAAATATTAGCTACGAAGACTTATTTTGGTTTTCTTCTTCTCCATGTAGCCCTTTCTGAGCCTGTAGCCTTCTTCAGGATAAAGCCCGTAAAAGAGGTTCTGTACATGATTACCTTCTACAAAGAAGGACCACCTTTCTAATGCACTTCCTACAAAAAGGCTGGCATAGGCAAGAGCGTAAAAAGCATACTTATAGTTGGCACTTATAAGTGAGTAAAGCAAAAGCATCAGGGGGATTACAAAGGTAAAGATGTATGCTAAAGGTAGTACAAAACTGAGCATCTCTTTGCCACGCCTGTAGTAAAACTCCTCTGTGCAGTAATTGTTGGTGGTGGTGCCTGTATCCAGCACTTTTACTGGTCTGTTGTGGGGAAGGTTCAAAGCTTCATTGATGGTGGGTCTTTTTAAGAAGAACTGTCTTACATTGAAGGCAATTCTTAACGCAAGCCCTAAGAATACAAACAGAAGAGCAAGGAGCAGATAGGGTTTTATAAGCTCGGGCTTGTAGTGGTACGCTGTAGCCAAAAAGGCAGAGGAGCCAAGCATAAGATACATGTTGAGGTAATAAAGTACTGTTAGGGAAGTATTCCACTCAAGCACAAACCTATTAGAGGCGTATATCATGGCTGTGGAAAAGGCAGAGAGCCAACCTAATAAAAGGGTAGAGATGCCAAAAAAGTGCTGTACCGCTGGGTGGAGGTTAAAGTAGTAAGAAACACCATAAAGAAGCAGTGTAAAGCCATAAGCTCCGCTAAAGACAGCTTCGCGCGAAAGCCAAGAGGTGTGGAATCTTTTTATGGCTTTCCAAGCCCTTAGCTTATGTCCCAGGTGAAAGCTTGCACCAATGGCTCCAAGAGCTATAAGCACCAAAGATATTACGCACGAAAAGAGTATCATGTTAGGGGGGAGGCTTGTGTTTAAACCAAAGAGGGACAGGAAATCTGTAAGATAGATAAAGCTGAAAAGCCCTATAGATGTGCCTGCTGTAAGGAAAAACCATATGAGCGACAGCGGTGGATGCATCTTTATCCTCCTTTATAATGTCTTTGTACTACCTCAAGGAATAGTGGGTTTTCGGGCTTTAGAAGGTGCTCGTCTATATGCACTTTGGTTTCTGTCCTAGGAAGGTAATGGTTAGCTGGGTTTGTGCCCATGTCGGGGAACAATACAAAGCCATTGCGTTCCTTTATGACTTTGTAGGCTTCGCTGCTGGGGTCTTCTATGTCTCCAAAGAATCTGGCTCTTGCAGGACAGGTGAGCACGCAGGCAGGTTTTCTGTGCTCGGGAGGGAGCGTCTCGTCGTATATCCTGTCTATGCACAGGGTGCACTTTTTCATGACTTTGTCCGCCTCATCAAACTCTCTACACCCATAAGGACAGGACCAAGAGCAGAGCTTACAGCCTATGCAGTCATCGTAGTTTACGAGCACAATCCCATCCTGCTCCCTCTTGTAGCTGGCACCCGTGGGACACACAGGTACGCACGGCGCATCCTGACAGTGAAGGCAGGACTTGGGAAGGTGAAACACCTGTGTGTTGGGAAACTCACCTACCTCGTAGGTCATTATCCTGTTGTACCATACACCCTGAGGCTCTCTCCCGTAGGGGTCAAAGTCAGAGAGGGGACCAAAGGACGCCTGCGTGTTCCACTCCTTACAGTTGGTAGCACAGGCATGACAACCTACGCAGGTGTTTAAGTCTATAACCAAAGCAAACTGAGCCATCCCTAAACCTGGTTATCCAAAGTGCATAAAACCGCACTTTGGGCTGGGGTATTTGTATCCCGCCTCTTTCAGGTATGGACATGTCCCCAGCTGGCGGTATTCGTCCATACCATAGCCCCTGTCCCAAGAAACAGGAGCTAACCTTCTTGCTACTCTGTCCCAATCCCCTGAAACTATTATACCTCTCAAGGGTGATAAGTCCCTGCTTAGAGACTTACCCAGAACAGGGATAGCAAGGGCTACCTTCACAATTTGCCACAGCTTATAACTTGTCCAAGACAAGCCTCTCACCTGCTGCTTCCATCGGTTGACAGGTTCTTGAGCCTGTGGCTCACTGTAAAGGCTTTGGATTATCTTTAAGTTTTTGTTTAGCTCTTTTAGTTTCTTTTGTATCGGTTTTCTCTTATACTGGTTTTTCTCTTCTTTTAAACTCTCTTGTGTTTTTTGTTTTTCTTCTTGTAGTCTTTCCATCGCAAAATCCAAATACTCTTTATCTGTTATTAGTTTTTTGTAATTTTCTGGCAACCTTTCTTTAAATCCTAATGCTTTTCTCCCTATTACAAATGCTCCTGCCGTGTCTTTATCTAAACTATACTGTGGTGCGTACTTTAACGCCCCCACAACTGATGTGTAAGCCGGGTTTACTTCTATAACTTGAATGCGTTTTCTTTTAGCAAGTGTTTTTATTTTCTCTAACAAACCTTTGTATATCCATTGCTGTAGTCTCTTCCTTAGCTTCTTACTACCATCTCCTCTTTCACCTCTTGGTATATCTTGTAATTTTTCTATAGCTATCGCTTTATTCTCTTCCTTAGCCATATCTGTTATCTGATGTGCTATTTGCCAAGACAGGTATTCCCTCTGGTTTTTTGTCTTATTCAAAAGAGCAGCTAAAGATACCCTTTTTGTCTTTTCTAAGTTCCCATCTGGTTTGACACTTGCCATAGCTATGTGAAATGGGCTTGCGTTTATGTCTATCCCTATTACGCCACTGTCTTTAGTTATAATGGGTTCTTCCAATTTCACCTCTTCATAGCTTATGAATGCATAAAAGTTATTGTTTATCTTTCTTATCTCTACTGAATACGGGAAATACTCTCCTGTTATTTCTGCTCGTATTAAGTCTGCTATAAAGTTTATCCATTTATCGTTTTGTCTGGTTGCTGTTCTTTTTATGTCTGCTTTTATCCAGTTTCTATCTCCTGTGTTTATTCTGAGTGTTAGTTTCTCTTTCTCAAATTCTATTCTGGTATTGAGGTTTCCTTTCTTTGTTTTGTCTCCTCTTGAGTATAAAAGTCCTTTTCTTCTTTCTTCCCATTTTTGCCGTAGTTTTTCTAATTGCTGTCCATTTAAGTGTTTTTTCTTTAATTTTTCAAAGAGTTTTCTACCACCAAATATTACTTTTTCTGGGTTTTTCCCTGTTTCTTTGCATAGGTTTATAAGACTTTGTGCCTTAAATATAGCATCATCACAATATCTTGAGTTTAGGTAGAATATCTTTTGTAGTTCTTTTTTAAGGTCTTTTCTCTCTTGTTTTTCAAGTAGTCTACTGTATGCATACCTATAGCAGGATGAAAACCTTCTCATCAATTTCATCAGCTTTTCTTTGTCCTTTTTGCTTTCAAAAGCTATTTTACAGTGTAGTGTTATCATTGCCTAATCCTCTTAAGATTATACAATTCTATACAGTTCTTAACGATTCTACTCAACTGTTTTTAACCTCCTTATCAATTAGCCGTTTTAGAGATAAAAGTTTTTGAAAAAGTTCAGCTGACAAGTCTTTCCCTCTTTCAAGGTTTTCCGCATCAGTTTCCCCTCTATTTTCTGGGTCTATCTGCATACTAATCTCGTGAAATTCACAGTGAATGCTCTCTATTTCCTCCACCACAGCTCTTATATCTTCTGGAAGTTCCTCCTTTACTGGAGCTATCAACTCGTCCCACCTTTTGCCAAAATTACAGCTATGGCAGTCTTTGTGCTCAAAGGGTGTGCCTTCCTTTATAGCTCTTTCCAGCTTGTTTATGTAAAGAGAGTGCTGAGAGATAAATATATCCACATCCTTTAGAAACTTCGCAACCTTGGTCAGGGGCATTCAGTCTACCTCCAAAAAGATTTCTTTTAGCTCCACCTCAAACTCGGGAATAACCGAGGATTTTACCTTTCCGCTACCCTTTACCTTTGAGTAGAGTTCAAAGCCCTTTTCGGTATTCTTATATACTTCTATCGCTTTTCTTTTTGGGTCCACTATCCAGTACTCCTTAACGCCTACCCTCTCATAGACTTCTTTCTTCTCCGTAAGGTCATAGTAGGCTGTGGAAGGGGAGAGTATCTCTATAACCATGTCCGGAGGTCCCTCCACACCCCTTTCGGTTAACTTAGCCTTTCCGTCTCTGAGGACAACCACTATATCCGGCTGGTATGCGTTCTCTTCATTAAGGTATACATCTACGGGAGCGTAGAGAACTTCACCCTTTTTGCTCTTGCTAAGTAGGTTAAAGAGCTTTGATGACAATCTGATGGAAACCCTCTGATGTTCAGGCGATGGTGCTGGACTCATAATAAGCTCTCCTTCTATCAGCTGGTAGGGGCTACCCTCTGGAAGTTTTTCATAGTCCTGAGTGGTGTATTTTTTCTTTTTCAAAACCACTTTCATCTACCCAAGCACCTCCTTTAGCTCCAGTTCTATCCTAAGAAGCTCAGACCTTACCTTGCCTTCCTTTTTTGCTTCAGAGACGAGTCTGAAACCCTCAGGAGTGTTTGAATAAACCTCTATGCTCTTCATGTGTGGGTCCACTATCCAGTACTCTTTTACACCGGCTTTTTCGTAAACCTCCTTCTTTACCCTAAGGTCATAGTAAGCTGTGGAAGGAGAGAGTATTTCCACCACAAGGTCAGGCGCTCCTTCTATGCCTTTTTCCGTTATCTGAGCTTTTGAGCCTTCCAAGACTACTACTATGTCCGGCTGGTATGCGTTCTCCTCATCCAGATAGACATCTATGGGCGCGTAGAAAACCTCACCTCTTTTTGTTTCTTCAAGAAATGAGTAAAGTTTAGTAAACAGTCTCTTGGAACTTCTCTGATGCTCAGGCGATGGTGCTGGACTCATAATAAGCTCTCCTTCTATCAGCTGATAGGGGCTACCTTCCGGAAGAGCTTCGTAATCTTTTACGGTTTTTTTATCCAGCACCTTCATGGCTTGTACCTCAGGACAGGCACCCATCTCTCTTTAATATAGTCCAGGGGCTCTACCTCAAACTGAGGGTATGTCTCTGGCGTTTGGTCCTCTGCCTTGTAAACCTTTACCTTTGTGTCAAACCAGGCTAAGTGTCCCGTGATGGGGTCTCCGTAATAGACTTCCCTGCCGTTTATGTTTATGCTGTGGGGGACAACGTGGTTGAGCAGAAATCCCTCGTGTCCTTCTTCCGCCTCGGGCTTTAGTCCCCAGGTGCCTTTCATCTTGCCTATGGCGTTCCATGTCCAGACGGAGTTAGGCTCTGTAGTGTTGGTAAGGAAAGCCTGACACTTTACCTTTCCCACTCTTGACTCTACCCACACCCAGTCTAAGTGCTTTATACCCAGCTTCTGGGCGGTCTTGGGGTTCATGTAAAGGTAGTTTCTTGAAGATATCTGCCTGAGCCAAGCGTTCTGAGAGTCCCAGGAGTGGTACATCCACTGGGGTCTCTGGGTAAAAGCATAAAGGGGGTATTCTTCTCCGGAGACTTCCTCCTCAAAGGGAGGATACCAGAAAGGAAGAGGGTCAAAGTACTTTACCAGCCTGTCTCTCAGAACCGGGTCGTTAGGTGGCTGATTTTTGCCCTCCCAAAGTCCTTGACCGGCCAGCCTGAAGGTCTGCAGTGTCTCCAAGTAAAAGTTGAAGGTTATGGGTGCCACCTTTTTAATAAATCCTACACTTACAGCCCACTCCTGATAGTCTTTGTTGACATGCCTATAATAGCGCATATGCTCTGGAAGCTTATAGTAAAAAAATCCTTTGTTCTTTATATACATCTCCAGCTGGTTGGGGTTTGGCTCGCCCACAAAGTGCTTGTCTCCGTTTTTGCCTCTCCAACCTGCCAACGCACCAACTCCAGGCTTTACCTGCCAGTTTATCAAAAAGTCCTTAAAGTCTTTGTACTTTCTGGTGCCATCCTCGTTTACAAAGCCGGGAAGTTTTAGCCTAGAGCCTATCTCCACCATAACATCTCCCCAGCCTTTTACATCGTAGCCGTTAGCCACAGGGTCCACTATGGGATGTCTGAGGGCATCCACAGGACCGTCCACGGCGGAGGGGGGTCTGTCCAGCAAAGACAGGGCAAACCACTGCTCCAGATAGGTGGCATCGGGAAGGACTAAGTCAGAGTATGCTACTTGCTCGCTGTAGAAGGCATCTATAGTGATGATCCTGGGTATTATGTAGTTGCCGGAGGGGTCTGTGGCGGTGAGAGCCTTAAGGATATAAGGTATGTTCTGGGAAGAGTTCCAAGCCATGTTTGCCATGTATATCATCAGCACCTCTATACCGTAGGGGTTTTGCTGGTATGCGGCGGGTATCACATTCTGTATGCATCCGTGAGCGGTGAGAGGAAACCACCAGCTGTAAGCCCAGTCTATCCTTATGGGATTGCCCTTTTGGTCCACCAGAAGGTCGTCAGGGTTCTGAGGGTATCCCAGGTGAGGTCCTGGGTATACCTCTCCGTACTTTATCTCATCAGGCTTTGATATTTTATAAGGCTTGGGAAGGTCTTCTATGTGCTTGGGATATGGTGGTTTGTTGAGGAATCCTCCGGGCACATCCACCACACCCAGGAGCATCATAAGAAGGAAAATGGCTCTTGCGGTTTGGAAGCCGTTGGTGTGGGATGCCACACCCCTCATCACATGAAAGGATACGGGTCTTCCTATTACCTTTTTGTGCCTTCTTCCCCACACATCCGTCCACTCTATGGGTAGCTCTATGGGATGGTAAAGGGCAATGCTCCCCATCTCTTTGGCTATGCGTTCTATATCCTTTGCTGGGATACCCGTAATCTTCTCTACTTTCTCAGGCTCATAATCTTTTACAAGCCTTTCGGCAAATATGTCAAAAGCGGGTCTTACCTTGTAGCCTTCTGGAGTGGTAAACTCTCCTATAAAGGCAGGGTCAAGGTCTTCAGGCACTATACGGTCTGCGGATTTAAAGCTATTAGACTTTTTATCAAAGACCATAGGCTTTCCTTCCTCGTTGCGGTAAAAGAGTCCGTCCTTGGATGTGCCAGGTGCCTGAATGACCAGCCACGGCGCGTTGGTATACTCTTTCAAAAACTCCCAGTTTATCAGGTTGTATTTGAAAAGCGCGTGCATTATGCCCATAAAAAAGGCTCCGTCTGTGCCAGGCTTTATGGGAACCCACTCGTCCGCTACAGCTCCGTAGCCCCAGCGCACTGGGTTTACCACTACAAACTTTCCGCCCTTGCGCTTCATCTCTTGAATGCCCAGCTTGAAGGGGTTAGAAGAGTGGTCTTCTGCCACGCCTATGAGCATAAAGTACTTGGTGTGCTCAAAGTCCGCCTCTCCAAACTCCCAGAAAGAGCCTCCTATGGAGTAAAGCCCGGAGGCAGCTATGTTTACAGAGCAAAAGCCCCCGTGAGCTGCCCAGTTTATTGTGCCCAGCTGGCTGGCAAACCAGCTGTTTATAGCTTGCATCTGGTCTCTTCCGGTAAAGAAGGCTATCTTGTAAGGTCCCTTTTTGCGAGCCTCTTCCAGCCACTGGGTGGCAATTCTGAAAGCCTCTTCCCACTCTATCTCCACAAACTGACCAGAACCTCTTGGACCCACCCTCAAAAGCGGTTTTTTTAGCCTCGCAGGACTGTACTCCTTCATTATTCCAGAAGAACCTTTTGCACACAAAACCCCCCTGTTGGTAGGATGCTCATCGTTGCCCTTTATGTAAGTAACTTTGTTGTTTCTCACATAAACTTCTATACCGCACCTGCAGGCGCACATATAACATGTGCTGTAAGACTTCCTCTCGTAAAAACTTCCGCCTATCATGAAAAACCTCCTGCTTAATAAGATATCCCATCGCTGGCAACCTTGATGTTTCAAGTTTCTTATGAAATTATAAGAAATGCTTATGAAATTTATAAGAATATCTAATCTTCTCTCCAGTACTCTTCAAAGGCTATCCAGGTTCTGGGAATGATGTAAGAAAGGTTGTCCCACCTTTTCATATATTTTTTTCGCTTTTTAGCCGCCCTTTCAAGAGTAGTCCCAAAGACCTCCCAAGCTTCTTCTTCATAGTCAGAGAGTTTTCCACTGGCTATAGCTTTACCTGCCATAGTGCCAGAGATTATGGCATTGGCTATACCACCGCCCGTTATAGGATGACAAAAGCCTCCTGCATCACCCACCAGAAGTACGCGGTTGCGAATAACATCAAGCAGCCCCTCCGCGGGGATCCAGCCTCCTGTTCTTGATAGCACCTTCTCTCCTGTTAGCCCCTCTTTAAGAAGCTCGCTTAAAAAAATCTTCAGGCTTTCCATCACATTCATGTTATAGGCAGGGTCTATACCTACGCCCACATTGGCGGACTCACCCTTAGGAAAGACCCAGCCATAACCACCGGGTATATACTCTCTAAAGTAAATAAGAAGGTCTTTAACTTTTGTATTTAGTGGCACTCTTACCTGTGCTGTAGTGAGAAAGTCTTTTGTGTGCTTTCCAGTTTGCTTGGCAACCCTTGACCTTGGTCCATCTGCACCCACTACCACATTTGCCTCTACAAAAAACCTCTCCCTTGTGTGTATCCTTTCAAGCCATACCTTGGGACCCTCCATGCCTACAAAAAGCGTACCAAGTAAGTACTCTGCCCCTTCCTCTCTTGCAAGCTGAGATATATGATAATCAAAAACCTCCCTATTTAGCACAAACCCTTTGGAATTCATCAAAACAGTTTCTCCCCAAGGTGTGAAGTGTAGCATGTTATCCACTTCCTGGCTTATACTCTCTGGTGTAAAAAATTCCGGAAAGGAGTTAAAGAGTTGCACAGGAACAAACTCGGCACACTGAACTGGAGTGCCTATTTTTCTTTTAAAGTCCACCACCAGCACCTTAAGACCGCTCTTTGCCAGAGTGTAAGCGCAGGAAGAACCAGCAGGACCTCCACCTACTACGAGGACATCATACTTTCTCATTGAGTCTTTTGAGAAGTTTTTTAGAAGGTTTAAAGCTCATCAGATACCTCTCTTCCACATACATCTCTATGCCAGTTTTGGGATTTTTTGTAAAGCGACCACCTCTCCGCCTTAGCTTGAAAACTCCAAATCCCCTTATCTCCACCCTGCCATCTTCCGCAGTTTTTTGAACTATCCACGAAAAGACACCCTCCACAAGACTTTTTGCCAACTCTAAAGGTATCTGATACTCCTTTGAGATTTTACTTGCTATCTCTGACTTTTTCACCTTTTTCCTCCACATAGAAGGTTCTAACCCTTTTGCCCTCGCTCATTGCTACAGCTCTGTCCTCCTTTCTGTAATAAACTATCTGGTCCGCCTCAACAAAGTTTTTGCCCTCCTCCACCTTCGCATTTCCAAAGAGCTTTATTACATCGGACTGAAAGTCATACTCCGCTCTGTCTGCAGATGCTCTTCTGTTTCCTTCCACATACTTTACATGACCCTCCGCTTCTGCCTTTTTTGCCTTTCTGTTTTCGTCCAGATATATCACCACCTTATCCGCGGTAATTATCGCATTGCCTCTGCTCAGCTTTACATGGCCTGTATATATGATCCTGTCCTTTTCGTAAGTGAGAGAGTCAGCCTCACCAAGTATCGGCTGGGAAAGTGCTATACCACCCAGAAGGATAAGCATCAAAAAGATTATCATTCCAGTCTCACCTTAGCACTTTTAATTATAATCTTAAGAGGTCTCAGTTGCACCTGAAAGCCTCTGCCTTCCGTCTCTTTTTTGTCCTCTTTTAGGAACACTCTCCCCTCACCCCAAATTTTTCCATCTTTTAGGTCAAGGTCAGCTCTATCCGTTTGCGCGTAAAAGTCTTCTCCCCATATCTCCACTTTCCCCTCAGCATAACCTTTGAGAGTATCGCGATCTATAAAGACCTGGTCAGCTCTGATCCTTTCCTTATCTGTATGCAAAAGCGCATCTTTTAGCGTCACACTTCTTCCTTCCGCATAAAGACTCTTACCTTTGAGCGTCCATTCAATCCCAGACTTTCCATAAGCCTTTATACTTATATCCTGTGCAACACCTTTTTCCTCCTGCCTGACCTTGGGAAGGTCCTGATAAGTTTTTTCCACATAGAGCTTCAGAAGGGTAAAAAGAGTTATTAAAGATAGGCTAAATAGAATGATCTTAAGCATCTTTCAAAACTTCATACAGTACGGCGGTGCGAACATAAACACCATTTTCCACCTGCTTTAGAATAAGAGACTTTTCTGTATAGACCAGCTCCGCCTCTATGTCCACATTTATATTAACAGGCCCAGGGTGCATAAAAAAGCCTTTGAGCTTTTTATAACGCTCTTTGGTAAGCCCAAACTGTAAAAAGTAGCTTTCCTTTGAAGGTATGTAATTCTCTTTAAATCTCTCCTCCTGGAGCCTTAGATATATGACCAGATCAGCCCACTCTAAAGCGGTTGTAATATCGTCAAACACCACCTCTACACCAAAGGGAGTAAGGTCCTTAGGCAGAAGCGTTCTTGGACCTACCACTCCCACCTTTGCCGAATACATGCTAAAAAGGTGAGAGCCAGACCTGAAGACCCTGCTGTGAGCTATGTCTCCTACATAAAGCACCTTAAGACCTTCCAAAGAGCCATACACTTCTATGGCTGTGAAAAGGTCCACAAGCCCCTGTGTGGGGTGTTGATGGGAACCATCACCAGCATTTATCAAAGAGATGCTCTCTTTCAGATAGCTATCGTAAGGAAAGAGCACAAAAGGCACTCTAAAGATCAAAGCTCTAAAGCCCAAAGAGGACAGAGTTTTTACAGTGTCATAAAAAGTCTCGCCTTTCTCTATGGAGCTCTCCCTTGGTCCTGCCCAGTAAGTTCTCAAAGACAGATTCCTACAAGCCATTTCAAAGGAAAACCTTGTCCTTGTAGAACTCTCTAAGAAAAGCAGAGCTACGTCTCCTTTGAGTTTTTCCTGCCTGCCTCCTTTGAACTCGGTATATAACCTAAAAAGATAATCCACCTGACCTTTTGTTAGGTCAAAGGTGCTTATCAGGTGCTTCATGGGTATTATTAGTATATCATTATCCTTATGACTTTTAGGATAGGTTTAGGATTTGATGCTCACGAGTTTGAAGAGGGAAAGCCTCTTTACTTGGGAGGCATACTTATAAAGCACCACGAAGGTTTAAAAGGTCACTCTGATGGTGATGTTTTGCTCCATGCCATCACTGATGCCTTGCTTAGCGCCATAGGAGAACCCGATATAGGTGAGCTTTTTTCTGATAAGGATGTAAGGTGGAAAAATGCTTCTTCAGAGATCTTTTTAAAAGAGGCTTTAAGAAGAACGAGAGAAAAGGGCTACAGCATTGTAAACCTTGATTGCGTCCTGGTGTTGGACAGCCCTAAAATATCCCCTTTAAAAAGTGCCATCGTAGAAAACCTTTCTAAGATAATGCAGGTGGATAAAAGCTGCATATCCATAAAAGGCAAGACAAGGGAGGGCTTTTGTAAAGAGAAAGGTGTGGTATGCTATTGTGTCATCCTTTTGAGTCATGAAGGTTAATCTGGTTCTATCGGGTGGTGCGGCAAGAGGGATCGCTCACATTGGTGTTATCAAAGCTCTTGTAGATATGGGGTTTGACATTCAGTCGGTGAGCGCAGTCAGTGCCGGTGCGCTGGTAGGAGCCTTCTTCTGCGCGGGATATTCACCTGAGGAGATGATAAAGATAGTGAAATCTACTGAATGGATAAAGGTCTTGCGTCCCAAGGTGCCAAGATACGGGTTTTTCAGTCTTAGTAAGGCGGAGAAGTTTCTAAGGAGGTATTTAGAGGTGGAGCTTATAGAGGATTTGGGGAAAAGCCTATATATTGGGGTTTTGGACATAAAGAGCGGTAAGAGCTTTCACCTTAGCAAGGGACAGCTTTATCCTATACTTCTGGGGAGCTGTGCGCTTCCCGGTGTTTTTGAGCCTATAAGGTACGGAGATTACATACTTATTGATGGTGGCGTCACCAACAACCTGCCTGTGGAACCACTTCTTAGCAAGGATGGGCTTTTGGTGGGAGTGGATGTAAACCCTACCAATGCGGTGGAGAAGGTCAGAAATGTGTTTCATATAATAGCGCGAAGCTTTCTTCTGGCAGTGAGGTCCAATGTGGAAAAGAGGAAAGAGCTATGCCATGTTGTTATAGAACCAGAGCTTCAAAATTACTCAGTTATAGATATTTGGAAGGCTGAGGAGATTTATATGCTTGGCTACCAAAAAACCATAGAGGTGATGAAAAATTATGTCCAACAGACTTCTCGTTGATGCCGGCGAAAGCTGGCGATCCGTTGCCAAAAAAGTGACAAAACTTGCTATGCCCATAATACTCTCCAATCTACTTTACACCGTAGAGAGTGCCTTTTCCATAATACTGGTCTCTGGTCTTTCTGCCACTGCGGTGGCTGCAGTGGGCTACTCTGCCAGCATGCTATGGTTTATATACTCCCTCATGGCACTCTCTTATACAGGTACATCCGTTTTGGTTGCCCAGATGACGGGTGCAAGGAAAGATCCATCTCCTGCTCTGCTCTGGGGTTTAGTCATGTCCTTTTTTACAGCCCTGCCTCTTACCTTCGTAGGCACTCATCTGGTAGCCTTTCTCATGGAAAGGTTCGGTGCGTCCAAGGGTGTTGTCTTTCTGGCAAGAGAATATCTTGACCCAATATTTGCCTTTATAACAGTAGGCTTTATAACCAACACCATATACGCAGCATACAACGGCTACGGAGACACAAAAACTCCCTTCAAAGTGGCTCTGATTATGAATTTGGTTAACATATCAAGCGCATACCTTCTTATATACGGCAACTTGGGGTTTCCAAGACTTGAGACAAGAGGAGCAGGATGGGGCATAGCACTCTCTGAGGTGGTAGGGCTTTTGGCTTATGCATACTTATACCTGAGGAAGAAAAAGCCGTTTCCCATATCCATGTGCTTTAGCAGAGATGTTCTTGCCAAGATGCTGCGTATAGGCACTCCTACAGCTCTTGAAAGAGCCTTTTCCAGCCTGTCTTTTAATATATTTGTAGGTTTTCTTGCCAGTTTTGGTGATAAGGTGCTGGCAGCTCATCAGATAGGTCTCAGAGTTGAGAGCGCCTCCTTTATGATAGGCTTTGGGTTTATGGTGGCAGCTACAACCCTTTCAGGTCAAAACTGGGGAGCTAAAAACTACGCCGGTCTACACCATGGTATAAGAATTACCGCCCACCTGACTGCTTTTGTGATGGGGCTTATGGGAGTGTTTTTGCTTGTCTTTCCTTATTACTTCTCCCTCATATTTACCAGAGATACTCAGGTTATAGAGTACGCAGTTTACTATCTGGTAATAGTTGCTCTGTCTCAGCCACAGATGGCATACGCCAGCATATACTCTGGAGCCTTAAAGGGAATGGGAAAAACTCACATACCTTTAGCGGTTAACTTAACATCCTTTTGGGTCTTTAGAATAATTCCATCTTACTTGCTTCTAAAGTATTTTCACACACCACTGATCCCATGGATCTTTATGAGCGTTGAGATGACACTGAGGGCAATTATATTCTATTGGGCTTATAGAAGGCAGATAACTAGGTTCTTGAGTGCAAAAGTAGAAGAAGAGAGGTATATAAAAGCACCGCCTGAAGAAGTAAAAAAGTAAGCATTTTAAGAATAGCCAACTCAGGATGAACAAACCTCACCAAAAAACCAGCCAGGTTGTCAAGAAAAGAGAGAATAAAGAGGGATAAACCCAGCCAGAACCTCCCCTTGGAATTGATAAACAAAAGCAGGTGAGCAACAGCCAAAGAGTAAAAAGCCATAGAAAGAAGGTGAGGATGAAAAACCTTAAACATTCCCTCAAAAGTCTTGGGTTTTGCAAAAATCTGAGGATTGCCAAGATAATAACTTTTCACGCTCTCAAAGGTAAAACCCATTTTTGAAGAGAAAACCAGAAAGTTCACAAAGGTAAAGAGAAGCAAAAACAGAGAAAATAGAAAAAGCACCAGCTTTATGTTGGATGTGCCAGATGCTTTATCCTCACCCATAAAAAGAAAAAAAATCAGCGTTAAAAAGAGAGCTATACCACTTGATACCTGAAATAAGAAGAAAGATGTAAGCTTTATGTATATAAAGAAAGGAGATACATACAGGATAAAGAGGTCAGAAGCTATCTCCGTTAAACCAAAGAGGGCAGATATTATTATAAGAGATACCTTCCACCTTTCCGAAAAGGAAGAGAGTAAAAAGAGGGAAAAGAGCAGGAGTACATAAAAGGCTTTTAGGAAAGTTTCTATGTGCATATCCTCCGAAAGCTGGGACAAAGATATCCTCTCTGGAAAACTTGGGTCTCCAAAAAAGTACTTAAAAACAGATGTATAGATAAAGCCGTACTTGCTATAAAAGAAAAACCAGGAACTCAGCCAGTATAGAAGCAAGAGAATCAAGAAAGCAAGCACAAGATAATAAAGAGGTCTGTTTTCTTTTATGTTGGCAGATATAAAAAATCTCATCTTTCACCTCCGAATATTACCTGCCACATGGCAAGAACTTTTCTTGTGTTGTCAGTTATTGCTCTTGATGTAAGGGTGGCTCCCGTCATGTTGGGGATGTCCCTTCTTAGCCTGAGAGTATCTGGACCAAGACTTTTACCCTTAAAGAGTTTTAGCCAGTTCTCATCAGGCATGTATTCTAAAGGCTCATTGAAAGCAAGCACCTCCACTATATCTATCCTTCCGTCGGGGGTGAGCGTATAGAGTACCACCTCGGGATGAGTTCTGACTACATGGCTGTCTATATAGGCATAACCTACCACCGAGTCTCCTCTTTTGGCTATGTACCAGGAAACTAGCCTGCTGGAGAGCCTCACTCCAGAGAGCTTTTCTATCTTTTCTACCTGCTGTTTTGAAAGCACTATGTTTTTTATCTCTATATTAGCACCGGGAAAAGCATCTTTCAAAGCTTGCTGTGGTGTTTTAAAGTCCCTTGCGGGACTGTCTATCCCGAAGGAGACAAAGCAGAAGAAGAGGAAGGTCAGAAAACACCACCTGCACATGCCTACCATAATTTTACCTTATAAGCAGGAGGGTTTTTATGACCATCCACAGGCCGGAGGTTTTGACTCCCGTCTCTTTTAAGTTAGTCAGCTTTTCTAAGGAGTTGCCACCTGAAGATACACCAAAGGGTCTGTCAAAAACATCCCTGCCAAACTTAAAGGCTTGAGCTTTAACAATTCTTATGTACTGCTTGTCTATGCCGTAAGCACGCTCAGCAGATGGCAGGAAAAGGTCTGGCTTTACATACCCATCTGTGTCCAGATAGTTAATCAAACTGGGATTGCTCAGGATGTTGTCCTCGGGTGATAGCACAGGGGATATCTTGGTGGGGTCTTTGCTGATGCGCGAGCGCACCTCTGCGTTGCTCCTAAAGTGGTCTCCCCCGTCCGTCATGGCAAAGTAAAGCTGATACTCCCCTTTTACGAAGGCAAGGAGTCTCTCAAGAGCAGGTCCTACGTTTGCCTCGTAGCTCCTGTAGTTCCAGTCTTTTATGCTCTTTGCGGTGAGGTTATAGTCCTGCTCCATCCATCCACCAGCGCCGGGGACTTTACGCCAGTAGGTGAAGGTGCCATCCACAGTCCCGCCTATGCCTCCGTGGCAGGCTATGCAGAACTTCATCTCCTCCGCTGTCTGGGCTCTTAGCCTGCCGTTTTTGTCTTCTATAAAGCCTGCCATGAGCCAGTTTTTACTGTCATTAAAGACAAGCCCCCTGTCATAGAAGAACTTACCTTCTTCTTCCTCCTCTCCTTCATCTCTTGTGTCTGCGTAAGCTACCTTTTTCATGTATCGCATCTCCTTTATGCGCACAGACTTGTAGGATATGGTGTTTTCGGGCTCCAGGTAATAAATGGGGTGGGCAAACTCTGTGCCGGACGGGTACTGATAAACCACCACAGGAACATCCTTTGCATCACCCTCGTAATAGGAGGGCATGGTAAAGTCCCCCACCTCCGTACCTTTGCAAACCTCTCCCGGTTGGACACCCTTTACCGCACACTCCACTATAGCTAAGTTTTTCTTATAGGTGTTTATGTCTAGCTTTCCGTCCTTTTCCCTAAAGGGCTTGTCAAGCCTTATGAAGGTAGAATCTATCCGGCCGTTGGTGGGGAAAAAGCCGGGGAAGGGCTTCCACTTGAAGGCTCTCCATCCTGTGTGTTCTCCGGTAGATGGCTCTCTTACAAAGCCTTCGCTGTCTATGTTTATAAGAGCGTAGCTTCCGCTGTAGGTGTATATGGGTGGAAGGTCTGGAAAGTAGTATAGCTCTCCCTTTCCTCTGTTGGCGTAAGCCTCTGTCCAGTTGTCCTGCTTTATGTAGCTTTTTACTTCCTCATCAGAAGGCATGGGGACATCTTTCAGGGTCAGGTCCGGTCTTATTGCATTGAGCCAAGGGTTTCCTGCCTTTATGATGCTTTCGGGGAAGGAGTAGCTAAAGGTCAGGTCAAAGTCCGTCTTTTCGTTCATGTAGGGAGTATTTGCCTGCGTGTGGCACACATAGCAGGGGTTGGCTACAGCCTTTCCGTAGCGCAAAACTCCTGTGTCCGTGTAACACTCAAGGGGAATGTTGGGCTCTGGGTTGGAAAAGCTGTAGGTGTCTATCATGGTCTTTTTCTTCTCTCCGCCTCCCCCTCCTCCACACGAAAAGATAAAGATGGCAGAAAGGAGCAAATACTTTTTCATCTTTTACCTCCTTCAGAACATCCAGCCAAGGGCAAGCCTGTAAATGTTTTGCTTTTTGGCATCTTTTGGGGAGTACCTCACATAGTCCGCCTTTAGAGCCACGAGGGGGTGGGGTTTGTACGAAAGACCCAAGTTAAAAACCTGCACCTTGTGCCCTTCTGGCTTTTCAAAGCCTTCTGGCACGCTGGCGTGGGTGTTGTAGTTCTCATAAATGCCAAATAGGTAAAGCTGTTGGTCAGAAACTCTGATAAGCCTAAATATATCATAAGCCACCTGAGTGTAAAAGCCGTAAAACTTCTTGGGGAAGGTGGTGCACTCTGCTTTGTCCCCCAGCTCGGTGCAGGCGGGATTGGTGCTTATGGCTTCTGAGACTTTGTCCGCTCCTGACACGCTCCCGTAGGCTCCCACAAATCTTATGTCCCAGGGACCGTACTGCCACCAAGCGTGAGGAGAAACCAGTGTGAGAGTGCCCAGCTTTTTGCCCTCATTGTTTTGGACACCACCCACAAAGGTGCTGGCGCCCACCTTGAGATTGTAAGGGAGGTTATAGTCCAGCCTGCCTGTGAAGGCTATTTGGTCTGAGGCAGCCTTAAAGCCATTCTGCCTAAAGCCCTTGAGAAGCTCACCACTTTCCACCTTTTCCCCCGCTTCCTCGTTGGGTTTCAGCCCGTTGGTTATGTAAGCCCTGTACTCAAGGTTTGCCAGTTTTCCGTAAACTCCAAAGCCCAGCTCTCTCCAGGTGGTGGGTATGATGTTTCTCTCCAGGTAGGGTCTGTCCACGGACGGAAATGTGGGAGGCTCGTGGTACTCGTTTATTATGCCCACAGGAATAAGAAGAAGACCGCCTCTCAGTCCCAATTTTTCGTTAAAGCTGTAGTCCAGAAAGGCAAACTCTACTGCAGTTTCACCGCTTTCTTCCCCTCCCTCCACGAAGGCGTGTTCCCACTCAATTTCTGAGTTAAACTTTAGCTTTTCGTTAAAAGCGTATCCAAAGTAGAGTATTAGCCTTTTTGCATCTATAGTGTTTTTGGGTTTTTTGTCAGGGTTGTGGACAAAGTGCACCTCACCGTAGCCACCTATGGAAACACCCCTCGGATTGAAGAGAGCCTTGGAAGCTGCAGGTCCTAAACCAGAGTAAGATTTAATCTCAAGTTGAGGCATGGCAATCTCAAGCCTGAGCTTCCTTATCTCTTCCTTGAGAACTTCCGTCTCCTGCCTTGTCTCTTCGGACTTTTTCTGCTCTTCCTTTAGCTTCTGAACCTCCTGCTGGAGAAGTCTTATCTGCTCTTCTAGCTGTTTTATGCGTTCCTCCGCAGGCTGGGCAAACACCAGGCTGGAAAAAAGGGCAGACAAAAGAAAGGCACGCCTCATGATTAACCTCCTTAAACTGAGATTTAGTGTCAATAATCTTACGAGAAACTGAAATCAGATGTCAATATGATAGAAATCAGGGAAGGTGTAGGGCTACCCGCGGACGCTCTCTAAAGAGTCTTGGATAGGAGCAGTTTGACCTCTTCCAGATAGCCCTTTCTTACCTCATCCGAAACGTATGGAACCGCGTAGAAGAACTTAACCAGCGGAACTTCTATCCCACAGAACTCAAAGGTGGCTTTGAAGGTGTTTTCCAGACATCTGGCAAAGTCTTGGTAATCTTCTTCCGAGCCTCCCAGAGTGCAGAGTATCAAGGCTCTTTTGCCTTTAAGCAGTCCCACCACATCTCCGTTTTCTTCCTTGTAAGCAAAACCGTAAGAAAACACTCTGTCAATGTATCCCTTTAGGATAGCTGGGAAGCTATACCACCACATGGGGAATATAAATACCAGCGTCTTTGCTTGTCTTATGAGCTCTTGCTCCCTTTTAATGTCTTCAAAGACCTCACCTCTTTCAAACGCCAAAAAGTCCTGAGCCGAGAGGATAGGGTTAAAGCCCATGGTGTAGAGGTCTCTCACTTCAAAGGCAAGCCCTCTCTCTTTTAGGTACTCTTCTACAGTTTTTCTTATGGCAGAGTTAAAACTCTCAGGGTTAGGGTGAGCATACACCACCAGGACCATTTAGCTCCTCCTTTCCAAAGATTAAAAAGTAATGATAAGGGTAAACCTCCAGGTCTTCCACCAAAATAAAACCGTTTTCCTCCATGAGCTTTTTTGCTTCCTCTTTGGGTATCCTCTCCTCCAGGGGTGGTCCTGCAGGGGAGGGTATTGGGTGCCAATCTATAACCACTATTTTAGCGTTGGGTCTTGATATTCTTCTTACCTCCGCCAGAAACCCTGCGGGCTTTACAAGCTCGTGAAGGAGGTTTGCCATCAGGATTCTGTGCGCAACCTCGTCAGGCAGGGGTATGCAGTCTTCCTGGCACTTTATGAGCTCCATATTGGTTATGCCTTCCTCCTTAGCTCTTGAGGCGCAGACCTCCAGCATTCTCTCCTCAAGATCCACCGCGTACACCTTTTTGACCTTGCTGGCTAAAGGAATGGTAAAGTAGCCGGGTCCACAGCCCAGGTCCGCCCATACCTCTTCCTCTGATGGGTTTACTGCACTCAAAAAGACCTCTATGCTCTGCCAGCTGGACCTTTCGGGGTTTAAAAGCACTTTCCAGTTTTCCGCGGGGAATTTGAAAGCCATCAGTCTTTCTCCGGTGGACTGTAAAGAAAGCCCGTCAGACCTCCCCACACCAGGTGAAGTATGAAGGTAGACACCTGAGCGTTCAGGCTCATGGGTCTTTGGAACCACTCCGCACCTCCAAAGGCTCCCATCAGGGACACAACTATCACGAATATGTGCCAGAGAACTCCGTATATGAGCCCCTTGACAAGACCCGGACCAGGAAGCCTCTTCCAAACCACAGGAAGCACCAGAGGTATGGCAAAGAGCGTGGCGTCTATCTGGTGTTTGATGAACCAAGCGGGGTCTTTAAGTCCCGGAAAGAGACCAAAGAGCCCAAACCACTTGGCGTAAACCCCATCCAGCAAAACCATGGCGTAGCCACCCATCTGGCTGGCAAAGATAAAGCTGAGCAAATTGACTCCTCTCATGGCTTAACCCTCCTTGTTTGCTGTCCACTCCCAGTGTTCTATAGCTTCACTAACGGCTTCTAAATGCTCACTTATTGCATCGTATAACCTCTTCATGAAAAGTTCGCACCCCTCAACGGGAGCGTAAGGCACAGTATCCTGTATGTCTTTTATAAGCCCTTGCATGTCATCTTTAAGGACCTTTAGCCTTTCCACATAAGCCAGCAGTTTTTCCTTTGGTACTTCTTGCTTCATGGCTTAAACCTCCCTTAATTATCTCCTCCTGACTGCTCATGACGAAAGGTCCCCAGCGAACCACAGGCTCGCCAAGGGGTCTGGCACTTCCAAATAGGTTCACCTATGTGCATAGTTCCTATGTACCTTCTTATCCTGACGCCCGCACCGTCAATGACCTCTGCGGTGGGATAAACTTTCATACCTCTACCCTACCCTTTTCGTCATATATGTACAGCTTTCCCTCTTCTTCGTCCCTTGTCTTTTTGTGGGAGCCATCGCAGAAAGGCTTATTTTTAGAAAGTCCGCACTGGCATATAAAGTATGTTTCCTCTCCCACTTCAAGCTTGTATGGACCCTTTTCCGTATGTTTTACAAGTCTTGCCATGTTTCACCTCCTACTATGATTTTAACTCTTGGTGTTTAACTGTCAATAACTGACTTTTATGTTATATACTATACTTTATGAAACTTAATAACAGAGATTACATCTGTCCCGTGGAGGCAGTTATAGACATTCTAGGTGGCAAATGGAAGCTCCTCATACTGAGAGAGCTTATGAGTGGAACTAAGAGGTTCTCCCAGCTAAGGAGAGCTATACCCAACATAACTCAAAAGATGCTTTCAAAGCAACTCAGAGAGCTTGAGGAGCGAGGCATAGTCAAAAGGACGGTTTATCCACAGGTACCTCCTAAGGTGGAGTATTCTCTCACCCCCATAGGTAAAAAGCTGAGCAAGGTTTTTGATGCCATGCACCAGTGGGGAGCTGAATATATAAAAACTTACCTCAGATGACGAGCTTCTCCAGCTCTCTCCTCTTTAGTATCTCTATGTAGCCTCTTTCTGTATTTATGATGCCCTGCTTTTTCCACTTGCTCATAACTCTTATGGTGGTTTCTACGGTGGTGCCTGTCATCTCTGCTATATCAAGCCTCGTAAGAGGAGCTTCTATGATGATAGTATCCTCGTACTTTTTGCCTATCCTGTCAGCTATCTCCAGTATTACCTTAGCAATTCTCTCCTCCACTTTACCACCCGCTATGCTCTTTAGCGTCTCATAAGTCTGTATGAGGTTGGCGGTAGCCTCACAGGTCATCTTTATGGCTATGGCTGGGTGCTTTATGGCTAAGTTTATAAAGTCTTTGTTGGATATGTAAAGTGTCTTTGACTCGGTCATGGACTTGGCGGTATAAGTGTTTTTGGGAGCCTTTTTGCCCCACTCTATCCAGCCAAAGACATCTCCGGGATACACCAGCCTGACTATCACTATTCTCGCATCCTGAGTCTCTTTAAGTAGCTTTATGAGTCCATCTATGAGGATGTATATGCCTGGCTCTGCCTCTTCTTCAAAGAATATATACTCGTTGCGCCTGAATTCTCTGAGTTGCATGTACTTTACAGCTTCTTTGAGTTCCTCCTCTCCCAAGCCCTCAAACATGTGAACGTTTTTGAGCATTTCAAGCTTCAGGTGCATATCTTCCCTTTCTCTAAGAGCCTCTTTTGCCATCCTCTACCTCCTACTATGACTTCTGGTTCAAAAACTACATAATCCGTGTGGAAGGGCACCTTATTGGTACCCCCAAAGGTGTGGTTATCACCTATGGCTATGTGGACTGTTCCCAGTATTTTTTCCGCTTCTAACACATTGTCCGGTCTTTTTGCTCCCGGATTTGTTCCAACTCCAAACTCCGCTATGTACCTTGCTCCATCGTACTTTTTAAATATTTCTTCAAGAGTATAACGATACGGTTCAAACCCTTCTATCTCCTCCACCGCACCATCCTTGAACTTTAGACTTATAGGTCTTTCCAGCCTTCTGTCCGGACCGTAAGTTATGACTAACCTTCCGTAGGCGGAGGTTTCTACAGGTGCTACAAAGCCCTCTCCCGCAGGCAGGTTTCCAAAGTCCCCACCCCTGTGAAAGAGTCCCGTGTCCGCTATGGCTTTTCTGTCCTTTACGGAAAATTCCATACTGGTCCCCTCCGCGCCCTTTACCAGTACCCATTCGGCTTCTGTGAGTATGTCCGCCACATCCGTGCTCAGCCTGCTAACCATGCCCCAGTCCACATTCATAGGACCTGAGAACATGCTGGGTTCAAAGAGAGGCATGGAGGCGTATCTTGTGCCAAAGTGTTCTGTTAACACCTTTCTGTAAAAGGTGTGGGTGGTAGAGTAGTACGCAAAGGCTACCACTACCTGAGGAACATCCTGCGCATACTTTTTAAGTATGTTTACAACATCATACTCAGAATACTGCTCTTTGCTAATGACCTTTTCAAAAAGCCCCACATCCTTTAACGCATCTATTGCCCTATCTCCAAAGGTTATTCTCCATACCTCTTCGGGTGGTTCTGTGCCATGCACTCCTAAGGATGGGTAAAGCACATACCTTACATGAGGGGTAATCTCCTCCGCCACTTTAACAAACTCCTGAAGAAGCCTTACAAGGTAGTCCTTTTCGTCATCCACCAGCAGTAGCAGGCTTTCACCCTCTTTGAGGTTCATGTTCACCCTATAAAGCCTGTAAATATGATCTTCATACATGGTATTCACTATTAAAATTTAAGTCAATTTCTCTCAAGGCAAGGGTATTTTTACAGCGCCCAGCAGGTATTTTAGGTCGTTGTCTGTAAAGAGTAGCCCCACTCCACCAAAGGCTCCCCTGAGTTTTGAGTTCAGAAGGTCATCTCCTCCAAAACGCACATAAAGGGGTCCCTTTACTTTGTAATTGACACCCACCTGAAAGTTAGGCTTTAGGTTCTTGTCCTGAGGTCTGTCTTTCCTTCCAAAGTCCCACAGGTCCGATGTAAAGGTTATCCTGTCGCTGTATATGAGGTCCGCTCCCACACCTCCAGTGGATTCTTTGAGACCACCTCTTAGCACCAGATACTTGTCTTCAAAAAGTGGAAATATTCTTGCATACTGCAGTGTGAACTCGGGCTTGAACTCTTTTTTTACCACTGTCTGATTGGGAAGGATCTCCTCCCTGTATACCCTACCTCTGGAATCACCTACCACTTCAAGTAGATAGTACTTTTGGTTATCAGGCTGCAGGATTACGCTCAGTATTCCCTTGGAGTCTCCAGCTCTGTAGAGCTCACCTCTGAATCCTATGTAAAGGTTAGTTTTGTCTGCCACCTCTCCCGCCTTGGCAAAGGTTTTTGTAGCGGATGTGATGTTTCTGTAAAGTTCCTCATCCTTTACCAACTTTCCAAGTGTCCCTTCTCCTCTCTCTATCCTGGCGAGTATGCTCTGAAGGTCCTGAGAGCTTTTCTTAAGAGATGTGGTAAGTTCTGCAAGGTTTGAAGTAGTAGCTCTGAGGTTCTCTCTGTTTTCCGTTGCTATTGCGTTTAGATTTCTGGAAAGGTCGTTGAGGTTTTTGACCAGCTCGGGAAGGGAGGTTTTCAGGTCAGAGGTAAGGCTTCTTAAGTTCTCAAGACTTTCTTTTATATCCCCTCTGTTTTCAACCACCGCCCTGTCAAGGTCGTTGGAAAGCCTCTCTATGGAAGCTATGGTAGATGGCAGAGTCCTGCTTAGGCTCGCCACTAATATGTTGAGGTTGGCTATGGTCTGCCTGAGGTTTTCCCTGTTCTCAAGAGCCATCTTATTAAGGCTGTCTGATAGCATCTCAAGGTTCTGCACTATCCTTCTTATGTCCTCTCTGTTTTCCATCAATATAAGTTGGAAATTCTCCACCATGAGCCTTATTGACTCGGAAGCGTTGGTAAGCTCTTTGACAAGTCTGTCCGTATCAGCATAGCCGTAGGTTTTTTGTATGACTTGTCCTTCTGATAAAAGACCCGAGGAGGGATTGCCCGGGTTTATGGCTAAATATTTGTCCCCCATAAGCCCCAGAGTTCCTATCTGTGCGCTGGCATCCCTGTAAAGATTTATGCTTTTGTCTACCTCAAAAATCACCTCCACCTTTCCGTCCTTTAGCTCCACGCTCCTGACCTTGCCGCTCTTTATGCCTGCCACCCTCACCTCCGCACCCTTTGAAAGCCCTGCCACATTGTCAAAGTAAACCTTATACACCTTAACACCCGGTTTTAAAAAAGGTATCTCCCCAAAGGTGAGTATAAGGAAGGCAAAAGCAAGGGAAACGGCTATTACAAAAGTGCCTACCTTGAACTCTGTAGAAAACCTCATGCTATAATTATATAAAACTGTGCATCAGGGGGTTTTGCTATGACAAAGTATCTCAGGAAGAGGGCTCTTGTACTTGGTGTTGCCGGTGCCTTTTTCTTTATGAATTCTGTGCCTGCCATTGCAGGACTTGTGGAGTCCAAACCCTCCTCTGAGGTTATCATATCCCAGAGGGATCAGGACATGCAAAAGGTGCAAAGAGCGCTGGAGAGCAAGCTCTTGCAGGAAAAGCTAAAAGCTTACGGACTTACCAAAGAGGAAATAGAGAAAAAGCTCTCACAGCTAAGCGACGAGCAACTGCACACGCTGGCAAAGGCTTCCGATAAGGTATTGGCAGGAGGTGATGGTCTTGGTGTAGCCATAGCGGTAGTAGTTCTTCTGATACTCATCGTCATACTTCTTAAGCTCCTCAATAAAGAGATAATCATTAGGTGAGAAGAGCCTTAGCTCTTCTTCTGCCCTTTCTTCTTTCTTTAAAGCTCCTTGATGTGCCTTTTGTAAAACAAAAGGATAACTTTTGCGGTCCTGCATCCCTGAGCAGCGTTTTGGAGTACTACGGGGTTAAAAAAAGTCAGGAGGAGATAGCAAAAGCGGTATATGACCCTAAGCTCAAAGGCGCTCTTATCACAGACCTGCAAAACTACGCTCAGAGTCTTGGCTTTAAGACACAGCTTTTTACAGGAAGCCTTCAGGAAGTTAAAGGCTACATAAACAAAGGCTTTCCCGTTATACTGCTCATAGATAACGGTTTTCTCTGGGTGAGTGTGCCTCACTATGTTGTGGTTATTGGCTACGATGAGAGCCACTTTTACGCTCATACTGGCTACGAAGAGAAAAGAGCTTTCAGCTACTCAGAATTGGACAAAAAGTGGGCAAAGATGGGAAGGGTGGGGCTGGTAGTCTATCCCTGAAGCTTTTCAAGCACCTTCCTGTATCCTTCCAGAAGGTCTCCCAGGTCAAACCTAAACCTGTCCTTGTCCAGCTTTTCTCCCGTTTTGGCATCCCAGAGCCTACAAGTATCTGGTGAGACCTCGTCCACAACAGCCAAGCTACCATCTGGCAACTGACCAAACTCCAGTTTGAAGTCCACCAGAATAAGACCGTGCTGAGAGAAAAACTCTCTTAAGATTTCGTTGACCCTAAAAGTTATGTGTTTAATTTCATGTATCTGCTCTTCCTTAAGAAGTCCAAGAAGAATTATGTGATCGTAGCACACAAGAGGATCATGAAGCTCATCATTCTTATAGAAGAACTCCACCAACGGTTTTTCAAGAGGTTTCCCCTCCTCTATGCCAAGCCTTTTACAGAGACTCCCGGCAGATATGTTTCTGACAACCACCTCCAGCTCAAACCTCTTTGCTCTCCAAACGAGCATCTCCCTGCTGGAGAGCTTGCGAATAAAGTGAGTCCTTATGCCTCTTTCTTCCAGCAATTGAAAAATTAAGCTTGATATGTTATTATTAAGCTCACCTTTACCCTCTACTTCTGCCCTTTTGGTGGCGTCAAAGGCGGTGGCGGTGTCCTTAAAGTAAAGGATATATTTGTCAGGATCCTCGGTTTTGTAGACAATTTTAGCTTTCCCTTCGTAAACCTTTTCCATACAGAAATTATAAGCGGGGAGAGTTCTCCCCGCAAGGAGCTTAAAACTTCCAGTTTAGACCCAAAGATAGGGCATCCTGAGCGTTTTTACCCTGCACCACAAAGCCAAAGCCCATGTTATCTGTTGCAGTAACTGTCTTTTCAAAGGCGTGTTTGTATGCAATATCCACACTGAAAGTTTTGGTAAATTCGTATCCAAGACCCAAAGTTATGTGCTGTTCAGCAACAGCGGGAAAGCCTATGAGGTTAAAGTATGCCACATTAAAGTCGCTGAAAGGTGCAACAAAATTAGGTATGTTATTGGCATTCATAAGGTTCTTTGCCCCACCTCTGATGGGAGACTTGCCGTAGTTGTAGCCAGCTCTCAGAGCGAGTTTTTCGGTAGGTTTATACTCACCGCCTATGCCTATCACCCACTGGTCCTTCCACTGAAACTCTTTGTAGCCTTTTGCGTTTTTCCAGTTTATCCAGCGTATGTCCATACCTATCTTAAAGTTCTGCATAGGCTTTACACCCACACCAAAGGCAAACTCCTGAGGTTGAGTGAGCTTAAGGTCCTCAAACCTCCCATCACCGTTGGAGTCAAAGACTCTCTTGTACTTCATCTCCACAGGACTTTGGTAAGTAAGACCTGCAAATACAAAGTCTCCCATGTTGTAAGCAATACCTACCTGCGCTCCTATGCCGTATGTTTGGGACTGCCCACCTCCTGCATTCCAGCAGTTGGTAGTAAAAGGCTGACACATGTTAGCTCCCATATCCAAAGAGCCATAAGCTAAGTGCAAAGCACCCGACAGAGAAATGGCATCGTTTACCTTGTAAGCTAAGGCAGGTATGACCCTCATGAACTGCAGAGTTGTGTGCATGTTGGCAAGTCTTGGGTCTTTATTTCTGTAATCTACTCCCATACCTGAAACACCAAAGGCTCCTATACCGAAGGTTAGCTTGTCGTTTATCTGATGGACTATTCCCACCTCTGGCACTACAAAGACCTTTGCATCGCTGGTGGCTTCCGCTGGTGGGTTCATGGGTCCCATTGGTGTGACATTGCTCTTTCCTTTCACATGAGGCATAAACAGTATTCCACCAAAGCTGAGGTTAAAGCCTTTGTAGTAGCTCATCCAAGCGGGGTTTCTGAAGATGGTATCGGTTGGTCCTACTGGCATACCTACGCCTATACCACCCATACCTCTTGATGCGGGAGAGACCCCTATCAGATTGTCCCCGTTGGTGGCAAAGCTTACTCCTGCTACTGACAGAAGCCCTGAAATTAAGAAAAACTTCCTCATTTTACTACCTCCCTTTCAAGTCTTAACTACTTTCATTATAAAAGCAAAGCATGTTAAAACTATTCAACTTACTTATAGTGTGTTAAGTGGATGTTATATTGTGAACTACCCCACATCACAGATGCGGAGCTTCGTGATGGGTCTGGACACCTGATGTGTCCCTTACCACCACAGGCAGGTTCACACTGCCTCTACTCCTGCCCCCTATTTGACCATATAGGGAGCTAACGGAGATACTTTTGAATATCCTCACCCTTACTGGTTTAGCAACTGCAGTTATCTGGTCAAATCTTTCCAGCTTCTTGAGCATGTTCCTTACCGCATTCACATCAGCATTCAAGTACCCCCTTGAGGTTTTAAATAGTCCTCTTTTTATCCTGCCTTCGGGAGTGTAGTTTTCCTTGCAAACCCCACACTCAAGCGTGGAGTCCACTCCCGAAGTATATCTTTCATCTATGTAGCGGGCTGCTATGCCGTAAGGCTCTGCTTTGTATTCCAGATACTCCTTTACCTTACCGTGAGGTAGCAAGCTCCATATCTGGTCTGCTATTGAGTTTAGATTGCTCTCCCTGTTCTTGTTCTTTACAGAGTTTCCTATCCAGATTTCCTTAACTCTGTGTTTGATTGCAAGCTCAAGTATCAGGTTGCTAACAGTATGCGCGTAATGCCTGAGTAATCTCTTTACCTTAGTCCACAATTTGTTTATCCTCTCCTCTACTCTGTGATACGGAAGTCTCTTGTTCTTAAGGTTGTCCTTCAAGCTCTGAAGTTTGGCTATCTTCTTCAGATACTTTCTGAGCAAACTTTTGAGTCCTCTCCCATCTACTATGTATGGAGTTTTCACTCCATCTATACCTATCACCATGAAGTTTTCTGAGTTAGGGTCTATGACCATAGCTCTGTTCCCTTCCTGCTCCTTAGTTTCCTTTTCAGCGGAGTATACTATGTGAAGCTCAAACTCATTTCCTTTAGGGACTATTTGAATGTTCCTTATGAGTTCCTCTCTTAGCTCAAGTCCTGTCTCTATCCACAGGTATTTGATATGGATGTCATGTTTTTCCTTGAGAAACTTTCTAAGATCTTTAGACAGAGATAGCCTGATTTTAGTTCCCACAATTTTAAAACCTGTTCTGTCATAAGTTAGTGTTCTATGAGGTTTTGTCTTCTTTCTGAATTTGGGAGGTTTTATCTCCTGTCCTTTGAACTTCTGAGGATTTTTCAGATATTCAAACCAGTTTCTGTAAGCTCTCACGAGCTGGTCAAGGACTATCTGAGCTGAGCGGGATTGGAGGGCTTTCAGATGGATTGAAGAATTTAACTTATTATACAGGTCAAACATGTTGACTCTTGCAAGCTTATTTTTAAGCAGATAGAGAGCTTGGTTGTAGAGTCTGCCTGAGTGGTAGGTCAGATATCCCAGAGCTATTTTGTATTCTTCAGGAACATCGGTTAAGGCTATGGTGAGACATCTTAGAAGTTTTGGCATTAGAGCTACCTCTTTAGAGATTATTTTAAACTGCTTATGCAGGGTTTTAGCCCCCAAATTTTTCTATAAAAGCTGTTCTATAAGCATAACTTTCCTTTCCAAGCACTCTATAAGCTCCTGCAGGCTCTCCCTTTTGACAAAATACACTCTACCGCCTGTGGGTGTATGCTCTTCCTTCATGGGTTTTATTCTTATGTAGCCAAATTCTTTACTGGCTATGTATCCAGTGGTGTACTCAGGGTCATCGCTCCAACATATCTCCGCTATAACACCGCAATGTATATTTTTTGTAGCTATAGCGAGGGCATCTATGAGCCTCTCTAAGTAAAACTTCTTTATACCTCTTTCCCTCAGGGCTTCTTTTATAGCTGTGCGATTCCTCCAGTCTATTCTTGTAGTCCTTATACCCCTTTCCTGATCCGGTTCAAGCCTCTCCCCGCTAACTGGATCCATAAGCACAGCACCTCTCATGTTTCCACCCTTGGGGTTTGGTCCCTCTGTCAGAAGCTTTAGAGCCTTTTGAGTGATGCTCTCTTCTATGCCTATCTCTTTGAGTTTCTTTATTACAAACTCATGAGCCTGTTCTACATCTGCAAAATCATGGCTCTTTATGGGCAAGGATTTTGGTATGGTCTCAAGATTTTCAACCCTCTCAATGGTTATAACTATCTTATCGTACCTTTTTGGTCTTTTTAAAAGCTCCATCACTACCTTTTCAAGTTCGTAGTGGGGGATTACTCTTTCTGCACCCGAGACATGCATTCCATCCAGCTCAGCCCTCATCCTAACGCTACGCATAGCCTTTCTCCTTCAAATTAACAATTTATCCTCCACTCTGAACTGCAGAGCTTCAGAGATGTGATGAGCCTTTATAATCTCCTCTCCATCCAGATCCGCTATAGTCCTTGAAACCTTCAAAAGTCTTATGTAAGACCTGCCTGTTAGGTTTAGCCTTTCTATAGCCTGCCTTAAGAAGCTCTTGGCATCTTTGTCCATAGTGCAGTACTTTTCCACCTCCTTTTCCTTCATTCTCCCGTTAAAGAGCGTATGACTGCCTTTGAATCGCTCCTTTTGAATCTCAAAAGCTCTCTTTATCCTTTCCCTCACATAAGAGGAGCTTTCACCACCTTTGGCATTTAGGAGGTCTTCTTTATCTACTGGCTCTACCCATACTTTTAGGTCTATACGGTCAAGTATGGGACCTGATAGTTTGGACTGATAATTTCTTATTTGTGAAGGACTGCAAACGCAAGCTTTGTAAGGATTTCCGTAATTCCCGCAGGGGCAGGGATTTATAGCACCCACCAGAAGAAACTGAGCAGGAAATCTCACTCTTCCACCCGCTCTTGTGATGTGGACAAATCCGTCCTCCATAGGCTGTCTGAGAGCTTCAAGTGCCTTTTTGCTAAACTCTACCATCTCATCAAGGAAGAGTATCCCCCTGTGAGCCAAGCTTATCTCACCCGGAGTGGGGAAAGTCCCCCCACCTATGAGGGCTACATCTGAGGCGGTATGATGGGGTGATCTGAAGGGTCTTGTCTTTATTAAAGCGTCAGTTAAAAGTCCTGCAACGCTGTATATTCTAGTTATCTCAATGGCTTCTCCAAAAGTAAGAGGGGGCATGATGGTAATCATTCTCTTGGCAAGCATGCTTTTACCAGCTCCCGGTGGACCAATAAAAAGCAGATTGTGCATACCAGCACAGCTTATCTCTATGGCTCTTTTGGCGAGCGCCTGCCCATAAACATCGCTAAGGTCTATATCAAAGTTCTCACTGTCTTTTAAAAGCTCCTCTATGCAAACTTTTACGGGATCTTTCTGTTTTATACCTTTCAGATGCTCCACCAGTTCACTTACACTGCTAAAGCCGTAAACTTCCACACCCTCCACTATACCACCTTCAAAGGCGTTGGCTTCAGGCACAAAAAACTTCCTGTAACCTTCTTCTTTTAAAGACAGCACTATGGGCAGAACACCCATCACTTTATTTATCTTTCCATCAAGGGAAAGCTCACCCAACACCACCACATCTTGAGGTACATCTAAAATGCCTGACGTCTGAAGTATGCCTACAGCTATGGGAAGGTCATAAAGAGTCCCCTGCTTTTTAACATGCGAAGGTGAAAGATTGACAGTTATCTTTTTAGTAGGTATAGAAAAGCCTGAGTTTTTTAGAGCTGACTTTACTCTGTCCTTTGCCTCATTTATAGCCTTGTCAGGCAGACCCACTATGTTAAACACGGGAAGTCCCGGCGATACATCCACCTCCACATCCACCTCAAAGCCATCTATACCCAACACTCCACCGCTCTTTACCCTACAAAACATAGCTTTATTTAGTTTAAAATATCCGTATGAGGTTCGTAAAGCTTCACGGTTCAGGAAACGACTTTGTGGTTTTTGACAACAGAGAAGGGGAAGTTTATCAGTTTATAAAAAGTGTAAACATCACTTTGAAGGACTTTGTGATAAAGGTATGCGCTCCACACACGGGCGTTGGGGCAGATGGGGTTATACTCATAGAGCATCCGGATGATCCCCAAAACGACTTTAAGTGGCAGTTTTTTAACTCGGATGGGTCAGTAGCAGGTATGTGTGGGAATGGATCAAGGTGTGCAGTGCGCTTTGCTTACGAAAACGGTATAGCTGGGGAATATGTACGGTTTGAAACGCTGGTGGGTGTTATTCAGGCACAGGTTCTGGAAGAGGGAAAGAGGGTTAAAGTGCTTCTTACAGAGCCCCACAGCTACAGAGAGATGCAGATAAAGGTAAACGGCACTGAAATAAGCGGTAGCTTTATAAACACTGGGGTGCCTCATTTTGTGATGTTGGTAGATGACCTTGAAAACTTTGATGTTTTCACCTACGGAAGAGCTATAAGGTTTCACGAGGCTTTTTCTCCCGGCGGTACAAATGTCAACTTTGTAAAGACGCTTTCAGATGGTAGTATAAGCGTAAGAACATACGAGAGAGGTGTGGAAAACGAGACACTGGCGTGTGGTACAGGTGCCACCGCATCCGCTATAGTGGCATACCAAAAGGGACTTGTAAAGAAAAAGCCCGTGGAGGTAAAGACCAGAGGAGGAGAGACTCTCAGGATAGACTTTGACAGCCAGCTAAAGAAGGTTTTCTTAGAGGGTAGTGTGTACAAGGTTTTTGACGGCTTTCTTCACAAGGAGGCTCTATATTATTGATTTTTATCATATCACATAAAAGTTTTTTTATGTATAATCTTCCCCATGAAGGAGCAAGACCTCTTGAAAGTCTTTTACGCTCTCTCCGACTCTGTTAGACTTGGTATTGTGAGGAGTCTCCTTGAGTGTGAGGAGCTCTGCGTCTGTCAGATAACACAAGCTTTTGGACTATCTCAGCCTAATGCATCCTTTCACCTGAGGGTACTCAGGGAAGCCAACTTAGTCCTCTGGGAAAAGAGAGGAAAGTGGACCTACTACAAGATAAATCACCACAACCAGGTGCTGGCTCAGCTAAGACCCCTCATAGAAAGCCTTGACACCTTCAGCAGTTTATATACAGCTTGTGAGGCTTAGCCATGAGGATAGGTTTTATATGCACAGGAAACTCAGCAAGGAGCCAGATGGCGGAAGGATACGCCAAATACTTTACCAAGTTGTACGGTAAGGACGTAGAGATTTACTCAGCGGGTTCAAACCCTGCGGACCGGGTTAACCCCCTTGCCATAGAAGTTATGAAGGAAGAGGGTATAGACATATCCTTAAATTATCCCAAACCCATAGAAGACATACCCTACCAGCAGCTGGACATAGTTATAACCCTGTGTGGCGATGCGGCAGAGACCTGTCCTGCGGTGGTGGGAGCTCGCACAGAACACTGGAACCTCCCGGACCCTGCAAAGGTAGAAGGTTCCCATGAGGAGAAACTGGAATTTTTCAGACGCATCAGAGATGAGATAAAGCTAAGGGTAGAAAAGCTTATAAAGGAGTTATGAGATGAAAGAGATAAAGGTGATAAGCACCTCTGAGTGCGCTAACTGTCAGCTCCTTTACAACGCGGTGCTTACCATAGTAAAAGTCAAGGGAATAGATGCAAAAGTGGAAAAGGTGATAGATGTAAAAGAAGTGGTCAAGTACGGTGTAATGACTACGCCTCTCTTGGTGGTAAACGGAGTTCTAAAACACGTAGGCACACCTATACCTTCACCTCAAAAGTTAGAGGAGCTTTTGAGCGATGTTTGAGATTTACAAGAGTTTAGCAGACTACTTAGTGTATCAAGTTCTTCATCTTCCTCCTAACCAACAGTTGGCGCTCGCTTTTCACTTTTTTATCTACGATACTCTCAAGATCTTCACTCTTTTGACATTGGTTATCTTTTTAATCTCCTTGGTAAGGAGCTACTTTCCAATAGAAAAGACAAGGCACATCCTCTCAAAGCACAGGGTCGTAGCTCTTCCACTTGCTGCTCTTCTTGGTGTAGTCACCCCTTTCTGCTCCTGCTCTGCTGTTCCTATGTTTATAGGTTTTGTGGAGGCAGGCATACCCCTCAGTGCTGCCTTTACCTTTCTGGTCGCCTCCCCGATGGTCAATGAAGTAGCTTTGGGTCTTCTCATTTCCGTGTTTGGTTTTAAGGTGGCTGCAGCTTACCTGACCTTTGGGATAGCTGTCGCCATGCTCTCCGGCTTTTTAATAGGTAAGCTAAAGCCTGAAAATCTTGTGGAAGATTACATTTTTCAGCTCAAGGTAGGAGAAACTAAGGAAAGGGAACTAACCCTAAAAGAGAGGCTAAACTATGCTGCAGAAAATGTAAAGGCTATAATGAGCAAAATCTGGTTGTACATAACGGTGGCTATCTTCATAGGAGGATTTATACATGGCTATGTACCTGAAAACTTTGTGGAGGGTGTGGTAAAAGGTGCCAGCTTTCTGAGTGTGCCTCTGGCGGTAGCTATAGGTATACCCCTCTACTCTAATTCAGCAGGCATTTTACCTGTTATACAAGCCCTCATATCAAAAGGTGTCCCCTTAGGTACAGCTCTGGCTTTTATGATGGCAACCACAGCGCTATCTCTGCCTGAATTTATGATACTCAAGCAGGTAATGAAGCCCAAGCTCATAGCCATGTTTGCTATCATAGTAGCAACATCCATAGTGATGGCAGGCTACCTTTTTAACCTGCTCTTTTAAGTTATGGAAAAGTTCTTGGCAGTAACCATATTCATCCTTTCGCTGGCTTTTGTTATAACTAAACCTAAAGGGATAGGTATAGGCTGGTCCGCGTGGGCTGGTGCCATTGCTTGCCTTCTTCTGGGTATTGTGTCTATTGGAGATGTCCTGTATATTGCAAGCCTGGTGTGGGATGCTACCCTAGCTTTTGTGTTTCTTGTGCTTATCTCCATAATCTTAGATAAAGCCGGATTTTTTGAATGGACAGCTCTAAAGGCAATAGGCTACGCTAAGGGGAACGGGCTTTTGCTTTTTGTATTCTTGATGCTCTTAGGAGCTTTTATCTCCGCCGTTTTTGCCAACGACGGAGCTGCTTTAATGCTTACCCCCATCATCTACTCAAAGATAAGGCATCTAAAACTTCCTCAAAGGATGGTGCTTCCCTACATTATGGGAAGCGGTTTTATATCGGATAGCGCAAGCCTGCCCCTCGTTATCTCCAATTTAACTAATATAATAACCGCCCACTTTTTTAATATGGACTTTTGGCATTACGCCCTTTTGATGTTTTTACCTAACTTGGTCTCCATCTTGACAAGTATATTAGTCCTTTATGTCTACTATAGAAAAGATATGATAAAGAGGTACGACACAGATGTGCTTGAAGACCTCCCCCCAAAGTATGCGCTAAAGGACCCCTTTATCTTTAAGGTAGGTTGGTTTGTTATAATCGCTCTTGGTATTGCCTTTTTGGCGTTGGAGTTATACCATATGGCTAAACTTCCTTACTCTGCTATTCTTGGAGCTGGTGCGCTAATTCTGTCTTTGGCATCAATCAGACATCGTGTAGTGAAGATAGAGGAAGTCATAAGGTTTACACCCTGGAGCATAGTCTTTTTCTCTGTAGGTATGTATGCTGTAGTTTACAGCCTGAAGAAGGTAAACATAACTAACTTTATAACGCATGTGGTATCTTACCTGTATCGTGTTGGAGAGTTCTATGCTCTTTTGGGTACCGGTCTTTTGTCCGCCTTTATGTCCGCAGTTATGAACAATCTGCCCACCGTTATGTTAGTGAACATATCTATACAAGATGCGCATCTTCCAGAGAGATTTACACAATTTCTTGCCCTTGCCAACTTAGTAGGTACCAACATAGGACCAAAACTCACACCCATAGGCTCTTTGGCTACCCTCCTTTGGCTACATGTTTTGGAACACAAAGGCATAAAGATCACTTGGGGTTATTACATAAAAGCGGGTTTTGTTTTGACACTTCCCGTACTACTTGCGGTGCTTTTAACTCTGTGCTTTATTTATTACCTAGTATGAAAGGCAGAGACTTTCTGGCTCTCACTGTGGGTTTTAATCTCTTGGGAGGTATATTAGCAGGTCTTTTGGTGGGCTATGCCTTTGATAGGTGGTTCATGGAAGGTCTTTTCAAAGTAAAGAGTTTTCCTTTTGGTCTGTTTTTTTTCTTCTTTATTGGCATAGTTTCAGGCTTTTGGAATGCATACAGGGACCTGAGAAGATTGTAATGTCATTTTGACAAAGCTTTGTCTCTTTGGCATAGGTGCAGAGTCCAGCAACACAAAGCTATGGATTGAAGTTCAAGGTTTTGGTGTGACAGCCTTTTTTGGCATGCTCCTTGCAAATAAAGATGGCAAGGAGGTGGATTTTATGAACAGGAGAAGCTTCTTTAAAGCGCTGACTTTGCTGGGTTCTATGCCTGTGCTGAGCAGAGTAGTTAGCGCTGCACCTGTTAAAGTGAGTCTCAGCGATATAAAAAAGGAAACACCTGTAGCGGTTGTTTACCACTGCGATTTTCCTCAGGAGGCGCGCTTTAAGACTATGCTCACCAACATAGGAAATCACCTTTCTGTATACGATAACGATCCCTTTAAGATAAAGATAGTAGTTGTAGCTCACGGTCCTGGGGTAAAGTTCTTCATGAAAGACCTTTCGGGAAGCCCGTGGGAGAACGAGCCTATAAATATCTCCGAGCTGGAAAGGAGAGAAAAAGACCTCACTTTGTACGGCGTTGAGTACTACATATGCAACATAACCTTGAACAGGCTGAGGTTAGACCCCAATAAGCTCCACGACTTTACCAAGATAGTACCCTCTGGCGTGGGTGCCATAGGAGACCTTCAGTCAAAAGGTTTTGGCTACATAAAAGTTCAGTAAAGGAGGGAATGCATGCGAAAAGGGATGCTACTAGGCTCTGGCTTTTTAGCTCTGTCTTTGCTCTCACCAGAGGTGGCACACGCCATAAGACTCTCGGGTCCTGCGGAGGAGCAGTACCTTGACATTAACTTCCTTATGCAGTTGTGGTTCAGACATCAGGACATAAGCTCTCAAAACAGGCCCAACTTCGTAAACGCCAGCGACAGGGACGATGTGTTCTTCAGAAGGATAAGGCTCAGGTTTTTTGGAAGCGCTTCATCATGGTTTAAGTTCAATCTGGTTCTGAGGGACAACGACTTTGGCAGAGACCCTTACGATGCACCTTTTGGTGGACAGCCAACACACGCAAAGAGGCAGAGCAACAGAAACACAGGATACATACACGAGTTTGACGCAATTCTTGCTCCCAGCGCCATGGTGGATACAAAAGGTTTAACCATAGACCTGCATCTGGGATACCCAAGAGTACCTTTGGGGAGGGAGCAGTTTCAGAGAGCTTACGACAACATGGACCTGGACAGGACTAACGCCACCTTAAGGTGGACACACTTAGCTATAGGAGATGTAACGGGAAGGGCTTTTGGTGGCTATGCTCACATAAGGGGTTCTAACAAAGGAACTGGGTACTCCAAGATAACCCTTGATGGTTTTGTGGGTGTGTTTGGAGGCTTTAAGAATGTGAAAAACCCCTGGGATGAATCTGTGGTGGGAGTTGGCAGTTCTACGCCTCTCTGCGGATACACTTCACCCAATCCTGCCATAGCTACCTGCCTCTCTAAGGCAAGGGGGAACGCTTCCAACAACTTCCTGTACACCTTCAGGGGAACCATCCAGCTGGGTGAGCCAGAAGGTAAACCCGTAATATACAACTGGCTCTATAGGGACACGTACATAGGTAAAAGAAAGGGTATTACCATAGGAGTATCTTATGCCTTCCAGAACAAGATAAACCAGCACATCATCACAGATACTCAGGGTATATCACCGGGGTTTCTTGGCAGTGGTGCGCCCTTTAACGGTGCTGGAACTGTGAATGTGAGAATTCCCTACATGCTACTTCCCAACCCTATAGGTGTGAACAGCACAGCGGTAGCAAACCAGCTTCTGGACAACAAGGTGGATATGAAGTTTTACGGTGTTGACTTGGCATGGCATCATGGACCTTTATCCTTTGTGGCTGAAGCGGGTCAGGTGAAGTTTAACAACCTCCTGCTTGTTGACGGCGCCAACAATCTCTATCCGGGAAGGAGTATAAAGAATGACTTCTGGCTTGCCAAGGTGGGATATGTAATAAATCCCAAGTCTGTGCACAAGTTTGAGCCTTATGTGAGCTACTCGGAGTACAAGCCACAGATAGTGATGGTAGGCACCGGCGCCAACGCAAGGCTTTACGGGGATGCTACGGATTTTGTGGGTGCTAATCAGCTGACGGCTGGTCAAGACAGGTCAAGCCTTGGCAAAGTAAAACAGATAGGTATAGGAGTCAATTACTACTATAAGAGTGAAAACTTCAGATGGACCATAGAGTACACCAAGTTTGATGAGCAGAGGAACAAGATTAACAACGATGCGCTGACGGTACAGTTTCAGTGGATCTTTTAAATGCTGTCAAGCCCCTACTCACCTCCCTTTTCTTCCTTTTTTCTTTTTAGATACTCGCTCACTATTATGCCTTCCTTTAGTCCCCAGTCGCTTACCAGTATTTCCTTCTTGCCAAAGATTACCATGGTTCTGTAGAATATGAGTATCCCCGGAATTATCACCTTAGCCCTTTTGGGTTCTATCTGAGGGAAACTCTTTATCCTCTGCTCTTCCTTCATACTGCTTAGAGTCTCAAGCCAAAACATAACGCTGTCAAGGCTTAAGGTCCTTCCGTGTACTGCGCTGGGGTCATAGGGAAACACTCCGTACTCAAGAGCTGCCAGCGTGGTTATGGTGCCTCCCAACCCTACAAGGATATCGCACTCATCCTTTATCCTGAGCATCTCCTCATCAAGGAAGTTTTTAAGAGATTCAAGCTCGTAAACAAGAGGAGGGTCGTTATGCAAAAACTCCTCCGTAAGATTTACAATGCCAAAGGGTAAGGAGACTATCCTGTCCGGGTTAAAACCTCTGCCACAGGCATACTCTGTGGAACCTCCACCCTGGTCCACTATGCAAAACCTGCCCTCTGGCTTTAAAGAGTATGCCACCGCAAGGAAGGAGTACCTGCCCTCCTCCTGCGGAGTTATCACTCTTATGTCAAGTCCGGTGCGCTCTTTCACCATACCGAGAAAATCCTGCGCATTCTTGGCTTTCCTGAGAGCCTGCGTGCCTACCGCCACAACCGCGTCAGCCTTAAACTCCCTCACTCTTTTTAAATACTCTTCCAGAACCCTTAGGGTTTCTTCCATTCTGTCTTTTTGAAGAAAGCCCGAATCCTTCAGTCCTGAGCTGAGGGATGTTATGTTGCCTTCCTGATATATGTGAGTGAGTCCGTTTTCTATGTCCGCAATGCTAAGCCGGCAGGAGTAGGAGCCTATATCTATAACCGCTATTCTCATAACAGACTTCTCAGATAAGGATTAAACACTCTCTCATGTCCTATGGTAGTCTCTTCGTAGTGTCCGCATATAACAAGAGTATCATCTGGTAGCTCTTTAAACACTCTTGCTAAGGATTTTTTGAGGTCCTCTAAGTTGCCTCCCGGTAGGTCCCACCTTCCCACACTTCCCTTAAAGAGAAGGTCCCCCGCTATCAAAACTCCGTGGTCTTTCATATAAAGACAGCAGAGTCCGGGTGTGTGTCCGGGTGTGTAAAGTACTTCTAAGCTGATGCTACCTACCTTTATCTCACTACCATCCTCCAAAAACTCATCAGGTTCAGGGCAGGGCAGAGCGCACCCAATTTGTTTTTCAAACCCGGGCCAGATGGGGTCGTTTATAAGGAAGAGGTCGCTCCTGTGCATGTAGAAAGGTACTCTGTACTTTTCTTTCAAGGTCTTTACCTGTCCCACATGGTCTATATGTCCGTGGGTGCAGATGATGGCTTGCAGCTCAAAACCATCCATAGCTTCCTCTATCCTCTCCGCGTCCGCACCTGGGTCTATAACCACCGCTTTCCCCTCCTCCTCGTCAAGTATAACTGAGCAGTTGACAGACAGGATTCCCACAGGGATCACCTTGAGCATCATAGCGCGTTAAAGATAAGGTCGTAAAGCACACTTGGGAAAATGCCAAAAAGCACCACCAAAACTGCGCACAGCATTATAACAAAAGCTTCACCTGCGGATAGCTTAACCTTTTGCCACCTTCTCTCTTCGCCTTCTAAAAACATGTAAACTATCACCTTAAGGTAGTATCCCGCAGATATTATACTTGCCACCACAAAGAGAAGCGCTAAAGGCAAGAGCCCCACCTTGGCAAGACCGGCAAATATGCCCAGCTTACCTATGAATAGAGCCATAGGGGGTATGCCAATGAGAGCAAAGAGAAATAAAGATAAGACCACAGCCGGAAGGGTATCGTGTCTTCCCAGTCCTCTGTAGTCCATAAAGTGATGGGTAAAGCTCTCTCTCTTTTCAAGGACTGCAAGAACTATAAAGGAGCCTAAGGTGGCAAAGGCGTAAACGGAAAGGTAAAAGAGCATGGCGGAAGAGAGAATTTTGTCCCACACCACTATGCCCAACAGAAAGTATCCTGCGTGCGCTATGGAAGAGTATGCTAAAAGTCTCTTTACAGATTTTTGAGCGTAAGCCACAAAACTGGCATAAAACATGGAAAGGATTGAGAGCAGTGCCACCAAAAGCATCCACTCCTTGACCTGAGAAAAGAGAGCAGACATTTTTACAAGTAGGAAGTATAGAGCTATCTTGGGTGCGGTGGATATGTAAGCGGTTATGGGAGTAGGAGCTCCTTCGTAAGCGTCAGGCGTCCAGAAATGGAAAGGTACAGCGGACACCTTGAGAGCAAGAGCTGACAGTATCAGGAACATTCCCAGAAGAAATAGCGTGTTGCTATCAGAGTATGGTTTTAAAAAGAGGCTCCCTACAGAAGCATAGTAAAAAGCACTTCCAAGAGCTAGCGTAGCAGTCCCGGTGCTCCCCATCACCAAATACTTGTAAGCTCCCTCCTTTGAAGGATAATCCCGTCTGAAGTTTCCTATTAGCACATACATGGTTATGGAAGAAAGCTCAAGAGCAAGAAAGAGCAGAGCCAAGTTGGAGGAAGATAGAAGTATGGAAAGCCCTAAGGAAGATGTAAGAACAAGATACGAAAGCTCTCCGTAGTCTGCCTCTTTTTTAAGGAAGTAATCGTAGGATGCCAGCAAGCTGAGAGAAGTAATAGCATACAAAAGCCCTTTACCTATCAAATTGTGGGTATCAACATAGAAAACATCCAAGAGAGTTTTGGAGGGAACATGCACAAAGAACAAAGAAAGCAGTGCAAAGAGCGGTACAAGTCCTGCAAGTAAAGTCAAAAACTTATAATACTTCCTGCTCAGAAAAAGCTCAAGTAAAAAAACTAAAAGGATACCTAAGGATAGCATAAGTTCAGGAAGAAGAGCATTCCAACTCACCTTTAGCCTCCCAACACATATCTGGAAGTTTGCTCAACTATCCTTACAAAGGGCAGTGGATAAAGTCCCAGCAGAAAGGCAGATGCCAGTATGAGCAGAAAAGGTAGAAAGTGATGCGTTTCTATGTCTTTGAGATGTTTCCACTTCTCAAGCCTCTGCTCGGGAACCGTTTCCTCCTCAAAGATGACTTTCTTGTACATGTACAGAAAGTATGCAGCGCTCAAAACCATACCTACACCTGCTATGAATGCCCAGATGGGATAGTTTTTAAAGGTGCCAAGAAAGACTAAAAACTCTGCTACAAAACCTGCAAGTCCGGGAAAGCCTATACCCGCAAGCCCGCTTATCATAAAGAGCACCGAGAGCTTTGGAAGGTATCTGGCGAGTCCCCCCAGGTCATCCATATGATAGCTGTGTATCCTATCATAGATAAACCCTGCTGACATAAAGAGAGCTGCAGAAGACAGCCCGTGAGCTATCATCATGTATATGGCACCATTTAAAGCATTCACATCCAAAGCAAAAGTGCCCAAGGTAACTATACCCATGTGGCTTATGGAGGAGTATGCTATAAGTCTCTTTATATGAGTTTGCGCTATTGCCATCATAGCTGTGTATATGATAGCCACAAGACTTAAAAAGAATATAAGTGGAATGTAGTACTTGCTTGCCTCAGGAAAGAGAGGCAAAGAGTAGCGAACAAATCCATATGTACCCATCTTGAGAAGTACAGCAGCCAGTATCACAGACCCTGCCGTGGGAGCTTCCACGTGAGCATCGGGAAGCCATGTGTGAACAGGCCACATGGGAATCTTTACCGCAAAACCTACACCAAAGAGAAGGAAAGCCAAAAGTTGCAACCAGATGGGATAACTTAAATTCTTGTGAAATAAATAATTAAAGGATATCTGCCCTGTGGTTATGTAAGCGTAAGCTATGATGGAAGCAATACCCAAGAGCAGGAACATGCTACCAAAGAAGGTGTAAACAAAGAATTTGTTGGCAGCGTAAACCTTCCTTTCGTGTCCCCAAAGACCTATGATAAAGTACATGGGAATTAGCATACCCTCCCAGAAGATGTAAAAGAGAAAAAGGTCAAGTGCGGAAAAAACACCTAAACAGGCAGTCTCAAGCATCAAAAATAGTGCATGATACAGGTTAGGTCTATCCTCTATCTTCCAAGACCAGACAAAAGAGGCAAAGAACATGAGAGCTGTCATAAGGATCAGGGAAATGCCCATACCATCAACACCTATATGGTAATAGATGCCAAGCGTAGGTATCCACTCGTATTTGGCCTCATATTGAAAACCCGGCTTGTTCCAGTCAAAGCCAAGAAAGAGCATGAGGGCTATCAAAAGGACTATGCCAGAAGAGACTACGGAGATAATCTTGGAAAGTTTCTCCCTTCTTAAGACCAGTACCAGCAGAGCGGAGAAAAGAGGCAGAAATATAGCTACGCTTAGCATCCCTTCACCTCCACAGAGTTATTAAGAGAAGGATGAGTGAAAAACCCACATACATGGCAAGAGTGTAGTAATTTATCTTACCATTTTGAAGGACTTTTAAAAAACCTCCCGTGGACTGTGCCACCTGATATGTTTTATTGACCACACCATCTATGACCTGCCTTTCAAATACCAAGTAAAAGCTCTTAGAAACCACAAGGTATCCGTATGCTATCAGTTTGTGGTAGAGCTTTTCGGTGTAAAACTGCTCCCTGAAGGTGTCCGCAATGGGTTTTAATGCTCTGTATGCTCTGCGGTGGTCTATTGCCCCCTTCACATACACTGCATACGCTATCCCTATACCTGTCAGCCCTATCAAAACCGAGCTTATGGCTATGCTAAGGTGAAGCTCACTCTTGCTTCCCATCACTCTCATGTACCAGCCTTCTATAAGCCCTGATACTACGGAAAGCACACTCAGTGCCACCATGGGTAGCACCATCACCTTCTCACTCTCGTGTGGCTTTTCCTCATACTCTCTCTTTGAGACAAACATTACAAATCCTTCCCTGAAGATGTAGTAGGCTGTGAGTAGGCTTACAAAGCTTGCCAAAAGTCCCCATCCTGTACCTGCTTCGTATGCACTGCTTATTATCCTGTCTTTGCTGAAAAACCCAGAAAGGGGAAATATGCCAGAGAGTGCCAACGCTCCCACTATAAAGCTCCAGTAGGTGGCTGGCATGTACTTCTTTAGCCCTCCTACTTGGTATATGTCGTACACCTGGTGGTGAAAGGCGTGGATGACCGACCCTGCTGCCAAAAATAGCAGGGCTTTAAAAAAGGCGTGTGTGGTAAGGTGAAACATGGCTCCTGCTTTGTCTCCCAATCCCAGTGCCAGATACATAAGTCCCAGTTGGCTCATGGTGGAAAAGGCTATTATCTTCTTTATATCCGTATGGGATGTGGCAGCCAAAGCTGCAAAGAGCGCAGTTATGCCCCCTATAAGCGCCACCACCTTGAGACTCTCGGGAGTTGCCTCAAACAGAGGATATAGCCTTGCCACCATATAAACGCCTGCTGCTACCATGGTGGCAGCGTGCAAAAGAGCAGAAACTGGCGTGGGACCTGCCATAGCGTTGGGAAGCCATGTGTGAAGAGGGAGCTGTCCAGACTTTCCAACAGCACCACCAAAGAGAAGAAGTGCGCAGACAGAAAGAAGAGCAGAAGGCACACTGCTCACCTTTCCAAATATGTCCAAAAGGGACAAAGACCCAAAAATATAGAAGGAAGAGATTATGCCAAAAATGAAGAGCCAATCACCCACTCTGTTCATGACAAAGGCTTCCAAGGAAGCATCCGCAGCCTTCTTCTGAGTGTGGAAGTAACCAATAAGCAGGTAAGAGGCAAGACCAACACCCTCCCAGCCAAAGAAGATACCAAGCAGGTTGTCAGACAGAACTATAAGGAGCATGGCAAAGAGGAACAGAGACAGGTAAGCGTAGAACTTAAAAGTCCAGTGACCAAATAGGTTGTGCATGTATCCTATAGAGTAAACAAAGATGAGACAGGCCACAAGAGTGACCACAGCGCTGGTAATGGAAGAGAGAGCATCAAAGTAAAGACCAAAGGAGAGGAAGGGCAGAAAGTCATAGAGCTTGACGCTGAAGGGTGAAGAGATAGCCTTAGAGAGTATGGTAAGGGAGAGTACAAAAGAGAGCAAGCCTGCGCCTATGGTGATGAGTGCCGAAAGAAGGTCTCCCATGTATCTGCCCAAAAGACCCACCACCAAAAAGGCAAAGAGTGGCAAAAACAGCACCAGCGCTTCCATGCTAATCCCTCAGATGAACTGTTTCTGAAGACCCTTCGTATCCTCTGAGCCTAAATATTGAAACTATTATGCCTAAACCCACTGCCACCTCAGCAGCAGCCACTGTGAGTATAAAAAGAGCAAAAACCTGACCGTCTGTCCCGCCCAGCATTTTGTCTATACTCACAAAGGCAAGGTTTATACCATTAAGCATAAGCTCCGTACTGACAAGTATAGTAATCAAGTTTTTGCGTATTAATATACCAAAGAAACCCAAAAGGAAGAGAAACAAGCTCAAAATAAGGTAAAACTTTTCAACGCTCACTCCTCTTTCCTCCCAAGAAGTATAGCTCCTATCATAGCAACCAAAAGTATAACAGAAGCCACTTCAAAAGGAAAGAGGTAAGATGTAAACAGATTTTTCCCAACATCTCTTACATTATCACCGCTAATAACATTCAAAGGCTGGGCAAACTTTCCCTTTAGTACCATATAAGACATTAGTAAAAACGAGATTAGAAAAAACGGTGCTCCCCAAAAAAGCTCCTGTTTATATATACCTTCAAATCTCTTAACTTTTTCCCAAGGGATAACAGTTATTACCAATACATAGAAGACAACGATGGCAACCGCGTATATGATGAGCTGAAGCCCTGCCAGAAGCTCTGCTTTCATCTGGAGAAATATACCTGCCATGGCAAGTATAACCGAAAGGAAAGCCAATATAACATGAACAGGATTTTTCATAAAGATGGTACAGAGTGCAGATAACACAAGCCAAAGAGAGAGAAGAGCGGTGATTACCCACTCCACTGGACCTTCCCCCAGAGTTTTTCCCTTTGATGGTCATCTATCCAAATTCTGTCAGGTTCTTTTCCTCTTCTTTTCTTCCAGTCTATGGCGTGTCTTTCCAGGTCCTCCATTCTGTAGACCCCAGATGCCCTTGAGTAACCCGCAAGCTCATGAAGGTCCGTCATGGTAAGACACCCTACCGGACAGGCATCTACGCAAAGCCCACAGAAAAGACAGTTATAGAGGTTCATGTCAAACCTCACCACTTTCTTAGTACCGTCAGGCATCTGCACCGCTTCTATCCTAAAAAGTGTAGGCATGGGACAGGCTGTCTGACACATGTAGCAGGCTACACACCTGCTCTTGCCTTTTTCGTAGCTCATGAACTTGCCTATAGCCTTGAGAGAATCTGGCTCTGTACCATCCCACACAAAGTGACCGTGTGCTCCTCTGTACCTCTTTGGTAAGGTTAGCTTTTCAAGAGGATAGTTTATGGTGATAGGTCTCCTGAGGAGATTTCTAAGAGTTACAGAAAGACCCTTTATAAAATCCACAAACAGCACAGCCTCTACTATGTTTAAAAAAGCCTTCCTGTCTACTTTCTTTATTCTCATAGTGAAAGATAATTTTACTACTCACTGAGCCAGCACCCAAAATTTAGTGATTTAGATCATCTTTTTTTCCAAAGTATAACACTTCTGGCATCAAAAAAGTTTAGTATAATAGGCTAAAAATTTACTCAAAACCTCTTGACAAAGGGATAGGGTGTTAATATAATTTTTATGTGTAAAAAAATGAAGGAGGTAAGGACATGGCAAGGCTGAGACCTTTGTACGATAAGATAGTAGTCAAAAGAATGGAAGAGCAGGAACAGAAGACGCCGTCAGGTATTATCATACCTGACACTGCAAAAGAAAAGCCCCAAATAGGGGAAGTTATTGCAGTAGGTGATGGGAAGCTTCTCAGCAACGGTCAAATTGTCTCCCCAAAGGTGAAGAAGGGAGACAAGGTGGTATTTAATAAGTATGCAGGTACAGAAGTGGAGCTGGACGGTGAAAAGTACTTAATAATGTCCGAAGACGAAGTTCTTGCAGTAATTGAGTAAATAACTTTTAAAGGAGGTGGAAAGATGGCTGCAAAGAAGGTTATTTATGGAGAAGATGCAAGGGCAAGGCTCAAAGCAGGTGTTGACAAGCTTGCCAATGCTGTTAAGGTCACCCTCGGACCAAGAGGTAGAGAGGTGATCATAGAGAAAAAGTGGGGTACTCCTGTAGTTACAAAGGATGGCGTTACTGTAGCAAAGGAGATAGAATTTAAGGACCCTTACGAAAACATGGGCGCACAGCTGGTAAAGGAGGTAGCTTCCAAAACATCTGATGTAGCAGGTGACGGAACTACCACAGCAACAGTGCTGGCTCAAGCCATCTTTAACGAAGGCTTGAGAGCTATAGCATCTGGTGCAAATCCCATGGACATCAAGAGAGGTATAGATAAGGCTGTTGAAACGGTCGTAAACGAGATAAAGAAGCTCTCCATACCTGTGTCTGGGAGAAAAGAGATAGAGCAAGTTGCCACCATATCAGCTAACAACGATGCAACCATAGGGAAAATCATAGCTGATGCCATGGAAGCTGTGGGGAAGGATGGCGTCATCACCGTTGAGGAGTCCAAGTCCGCAGAGACTACCCTTGAGACAGTCCAAGGCATGCAGTTTGACAGAGGATACCTCTCCCCTTACTTTGTGACAAATCCCGATAAAATGGAGGCGGTGCTTGAGGATCCTTTCATACTGATATACGAAAAGAAGATATCCAATGTGAAGGATCTGCTTCCTGTGCTTGAGAATGTGGTAAGAGCTGGTAAACCACTTCTCATAATAGCGGAAGATGTAGAAGCAGAAGCATTGGCAACTTTGGTGGTAAACCACATAAAGGGTGTGATAAGAGCTTGTGCAGTAAAGGCTCCGGGCTTTGGTCAGAGGAGAAAGGATTATCTGCAGGATATAGCCATACTCACCGGTGGAACAGCCATAACGGAGGAGCTAGGTATAAAGCTTGAAAGCGTGACACTGGATATGCTCGGAAGGGCTGACAAAGTGATAGTGGATAAGGACAACACCACTATAGTAGGAGGCAAAGGCTCTAAGGAAGCCATACAGGCAAGGATAGAGCAGATCAAGAGACAGATCCTTGAAACCACCTCCGACTATGACAGAGAAAAGCTTCAGGAGAGACTTGCCAAGCTCTCCGGCGGAGTTGCCATCATAAGGGTAGGTGCTGCAACAGAAGCAGAGCTAAAAGAAAAGAAAGCAAGAGTTGAGGATGCAGTGCATGCAACAAAGGCGGCTGTTGAGGAAGGTATAGTGCCTGGTGGTGGAGTAGCTCTCGTGAGAGCATCCGAAGCCTTAGACAACCTAAAAGTGGATAACGCAGACCAGCAGCTTGGCATTGATATAATAAAGAAGGCTTGCAGGACACCCATCAGGCAGATAGCTGCTAACTCAGGCTTTGAAGGTTATGTGGTGCTTGAGAAGGTCCTCCAGCTCGGAAAAGAGAAGGGTAAAAACTGGGGTTTTGATGCTGGTGTTGGAGATTACAAGGACATGGTGGAGGCTGGTATCATAGACCCCACTAAGGTGGTAAGGGTAGCCATCCAAAACGCAGCCTCTGTTGCAGGTACTATGCTTACCGCAGAAGCTCTGGTGGCGGAGATACCTGAAGAGAAGAAAGAGAAAACTCCTACTCCAGAGATGCCAGAGCTTGACTAATACTCCCCCCCACAAGGGGGGACCCTTATAAAACTACCAAAGCGGAGTAGACAGGAGCAGTAAAAAGTAATGAATCAAACCTGTCAGTAAAACCTCCATGACCTCCAAGGATATCAGAGAAGTCTTTTATGCCTACTTGCCTTTTAATGAAGCTTTTAAAAAGGTCGCCAGAAACGTCGCACAAAATTAGCAAAACACCGCACAGCAGAGATTTAAAAGGTGGAAGACCAGAAATAAAAGAAAAAGTTACTACACCACCTATGGCACCACCTAAAAAACCTTCCCAAGTCTTCTTGGGAGAGAGTTTAGGAAAGAAGGGATGCTTACCCAGGTGCTTACCCACATAGTAGGAAAACACATCCACAACCCAAGTAAAAATTAGGACCTTAAGAAGCTGATAATCATGCAAAACCTTTAGGGTGTAAAGGTAAGATGGCAAAATACCTGCGTAAATCAAAACGAGAAAGCTTTTTAAAAAATCTTCCATACTCCAAGACCTGTAGCCCTTTGTTAAAGACAGTATGGCAGAGAGAACTATACCCATGCCTGTGTGAAGACAAGAAATTAGGAAAACCGTAGAAGCAAATACAGGATACAGCTCTACCTTTAAAGCTTGAGACACTTCCTTAGCTACTCTGTAAGACAAAAAAGCAACTGCGGGTATGAATATATAAAGGGGAGAAAAGACTATCACCAAAGAGACCAAACCTACAAGAAGCCCTACAGTTTCTCTGCTTCTATAAAACCGCTCCAAACTTTCTCACCCGTCTTGAGTAATTTTCTATAGCTTTCAAAAGCTCTGTTTTGTCAAAGTCTGGCCAGTAAGTGTCTGTAAAGTAAAGTTCAGAGTATGCCAGGTTCCAAAGTAGAAAGTTGGAGATCCTCTTCTCTCCAGCTGTTCTTATAAGAAGGTCTGGGTCTGGTATGCCGTCCAGGTCAAGAAAACTTGAAAAGGTTGTTTCGTCCACACTTTTTAAGCCCGCTTTTAACACTTTATTTATAGCTCTTACTATGTCATTCCTGCCACCGTAATCAAGCGCCATGCAAACTGTTATACCACTACACCTTTTGCTATCTTCTTCCACCTGCTCCATAAGCATAACTAGTTCCTTAGGTAGTCTATCTCTTCTGCCTATAAACTTCAGCCTTATGTTCCTGCTTATAAGCTCGTCCTTTTTCTCCTTCAGGTAGGACTCAAAAAGCATAAAAAGCGCTTTTACTTCCTCCTCAGGTCTTTTCCAATTTTCTGTTGAAAAAGTAAAGAGGGTAAGATATTTTATGCCCAGCTCTATGCAAGCATCAACAAGCTCCTCTGCCCTCTTAACACCTTGATAATGGCCGTGTATCCTTGATAGCCCTCTCTCCTTTGCCCATCTTCCATTTCCATCCATAATGACAGCAAGATGTGTAGGTATTTTTAAAGATGTCATTTTCCAAGTTTTCTCTTAGCTATCTGTGCCTCTTCTGAAAGGGGATAGTCCTTCATCAGGTTTTGATAAAACTCATTAGCCTTCTGCTGATCACCTTTAAGTTCATACAATCTGGCTAACTGGAGATAGGCAGCTGGTGCTTTATTGCAATCTGGAAGTTCGCCCCTTTTACACCTCTCTACCAGTGTGAGCCAGACAGCCTCCGCCTTATCCAGCTCGTTCAGGTCTCTGAAGGTGGTACCTAACCAGAAGTAAGCGTTATCAGTAAGAGGTGTTTGCGGGTTTTTCCTGATAAACTCTATGAACTTTTCCTTTGCTTTGTTTAATTGCTTTTGGTTGTAAAGATTTATTGCCTCGTCGTACTCCCTCTGGTAATCCTCTTGAGCTTTTTGAGGAACTTCCACCCTTCTTTTGGTCTCCTCGGGAGTTTTTACTGGACTTATGGTCTCTCTGCCTGTTTTTAATCTTTCCACATCCAATCTCAGCTTGGTAAAGCTTTCCGCAAGATTGTCCACTCTGGTTTCTGTCTTTATGCTCTGCTCCTCAAGCCTCCTCTGTCTCTCCTCAAGCTTATTTAATCTCTCATCAACCTTGGCAAACCTCTGGTCCAGCTCCTCTTTGGTAATGGGTCCACAAGCTACCAGAGCTACCGTAAAAAACAACACCGCTTTTTTCATAGAGTAAAATTATAAGTCAACGGAAGTGTTGAGGAGGTATCTACTGGTTCCTGTCCTCATAGGTGTGCTTACCGGAGTCTCTGCAGTTGTATTTGTCCATCTTCTCAACCTAATAACTCGCTACGTTTTGGAAAGTGTGGTTAGTTATATACAGCCGTTGCCAGCGGGAGAAGGCATAAGGCAGGAGTTTACACAGGAACCCACAAGACCTTATCTTCTTCCTCTAACAGTAGCTCTTGGTGGGCTAATCTCTGGGTTTCTTACATACTATCTTTCTCCTGAGTCCGCAGGCGTTGGGACTGATGCTGCAATAAAGGCTTACCATAACAGGGAGAGGCTTTCCATACGCTCCTCCATATTGAAGCTGATAACTTCAGCTTTAACCATCGGAACGGGAGGAACTTCAGGAAGGGAAGGACCCATAGCTTTGATAGGTGCCGGAATAGGCTCTACTGTTGCTGGCCTTTTCAGAATGGGGGAAAGGGACAGAAGAATAGCTATTGCCGTCGGTCTTGGGTCCGGAATAGCTGCCATATTCAAAGCTCCACTTGCAGGAGCTATAATTAGCGCCGAGGTTTTCTTTAAAAGGGATTTTGATATAGAGGCGGTAATACCAAGTTTTATAGCTTCAATAACTTCTTATAGCGTTTTTGCGCTGTTTTTTGGCTTTCAACCAATATTCTCTGTAAATATACAAAAACTTTCCAACATTTACCCCACTCTCCTCGCTTACGCAGGATTGGGGGTGGTGTGTGCGCTGATGGTCAGGATATTCATCTTCGTATTTTTTATGGTTAAGGAGAGATTTGACAGGCTAAGTTTTCCTCCGTACTTAAAACCTGCTCTGGGTGGCTTTTTAGCGGGGCTGGTAGGCATGTTCGTACCTTCCGCAATAGGCAACGGATATGGCTGGCTCCAGCTTATTATGGACGGGAAGCTACATGATATAACTTTAATCCTTTTCAGTGCTTTAGGCATTATCCTTGGGGCTTCGCTAACGCTTGGGTCAGGTGGTTCGGGAGGTGTTTTTGGTCCATCTGTAATGTTAGGGGGACTTGTGGGAGCATTCTACAGTCTTTTCCTAAATAGCATGCATAACCTATCTCTGCATGTTCCATCTATGGTGGTTGTTGGGATGATATCCTTCTTTGCAGGCGCAGCTAAGGCTCCCCTTTCAACCCTTATACTCATAGCTGAAATGACAGGGGGCTACGAATTGCTTATTCCTGCCATGATTTCTGTATTTATCACCTTCTTCCTGAGCGGTGATAGAAGTATTTTCCCGAGCCAAGTAGATACGCGCCTTGACTCCCCAGCTTATTCGGATGAGTGGGGACTTTATATAATTGAAAGGCTAAGAGTGAAAGACCATATGAGCGAGCCTATAACTATAAAACCTTATGTACATATAGAAGAGGCTCAGGATTTGATGGCTCAAAATCTAATAGGAGGGCTTCCAGTGGTCAATGACGGGAAACTCGTTGGTATTATAACTAAAAGCGATGTGCTAAAAGTCCCTCCCGAGAAGAGAAGTAGCACTAAGGTTTATGAAGTGATGAGTACAAACCTTATAGTTGCTACACCTGAAGATACCTTAGGCTATGTGTTCAGGCTTATGATGGGAAAGGGTGTGGGTAGAATTCCTATAGTGGAAAAAAAAGGTAGCTTAAAACTTGTTGGTATAATAGCAAGAGCTGACATAGGCAGAGCTATAAGGGAGCATAAAGCTTAAACTGAAGAACTTTCTCGCTTAAAATAAGTCAGTGTCCATGAAGTTAGAGAAAAACGTGCTACTTGCTCCATATACCACCATAAGGATAGGGGGTACTGCGCGTTTTATGTGTTTTCCCTCTGACTTTGCAGAGCTTTCTAAAGCCATAAGGTGGGCAAAGGAGGAGGGACTGCCTGTATTCTTGCTGGGTAGGGGTGCTAACACAATTTTTGGTGATTACTATGGGCTTGTGATAAACACCTCAAGACTAAACGGTATGAAGATTTTCCATGCAGGGGAAAAGGTTCTGCTGGAAGCCCAGTGTGGGGTGAGGCTCTCGCAGGTGGTTAAACTGGCTCTTGAGCTAAACCTGGAAGGCATATACAAGCTTGCCGGGTTTCCCGCAACGGTGGGAGGTGCTGTGGCTATGAATGCAGGAGCTTTTGGCACGGAAATATCGCATTACCTTAAGAGCCTTCTTGTCATGGACTGGGAAGGCAATGTGGAGAAGATCAGCGCGGAGGATGTAAAGTTTGATTACAGAAGCTCTCCTTTTCCGGATATGGGCATAGTTCTTATGGCTGAGCTGGAGCTAAAGAGAGCAGAGCTTGATGTTAGGCACGAGCAGAATCTCATAAAGGAGAGGAGAAGGCGCACACAGCCCATAAACATGCCCACATCCGGCTCTACCTTTAAGAATCCGCCTGGGCAGTATGCGGGCAAACTTCTTGAGATGGTGGGTATGAAGGGATACAGAGTAGGAGATGTGGCTTTTTCCCACCTTCATGCTAACTTTCTTGTAAACTTAGGTGATGGCAGATACGAAGATGCGCTTAAAATACTCTTGGAAGCAAAAAGGAGAGTTTACGAGGAGTTTGGTATATATCTTGAGGAGGAGGTAAAAGTCGTTGAGAGTTGTAGTACTCATGGGGGGCAGGTCTGAGGAGAGAGAGATATCTTTGAAAACTGGAGAGGCTGTGTTAAGAGCCATCAGGGAGCTGGGGCACGAAGCAATACCACTTGACTTGGAGGAAAACCTCTGCCAGAAACTCCTTGAGATAAAGCCAGACAAGGTCTTTATAGCACTTCACGGCACTTACGGCGAAGATGGAAGAGTGCAGGGGCTTCTGGACATCCTGGGCATTCCGTATACAGGCTCTGGAGTGCTGGGTAGCTGTCTTGCCATGGATAAGGACATAACCAAAAAGATACTGACTTTCCACCGCATACCTGTGCCTGCGGGTATATGTGTGCGCAGAGGGGAGACTTTTGAATGGCACAGCTTTCCCGCGGTAGTAAAACCTGCTGACCAGGGCTCAAGCGTAGGGCTTTTTCTGGTAAAAGACCATGATGAGCTTGAAAATGCAGTAAGGGAAGTGCTTAGTATCTCTCACAAGGTGCTGATAGAAGAGTACATAATAGGGAGGGATATAACGGTGGGAATACTAAAGGGCGAGGCTCTTCCTCCCGTAGAGATAAAACCAAAGAAGGGCATCTATGACTACGAGAGCAAGTACACCAAAGGCATGTCCGATTATGTCTTTTTAGAGGATGAAAAGCTAATCAAGAAGCTTCAGGACATAGCTTTAATGGTACACAAATATTTAGAACTTAAGGACATTTCACGCGTAGACTTCAGATTGTCTGAGGATGGTGTAGCGTATGTTTTGGAAGCCAACACCATACCTGGAATGACAGAACTCAGTCTTTTTCCCATGATGTGTAAAAAGAAAGGTATTGAATTTAAAGAGATGATACATATGTTATTATCTTAGCAATGAAAAAAGAGGGGAAAAAGGCGGGGAGAAGACACGCCGTAATCGGCTACATACTCGTGGCTGCCTGGATATTTTCAATGGCGTTGGCTGGTTTTTTTATGCCTGTTTTAATGGACACCCTCCCCTACTTTAAGGTCAAAGCCATTCAGGTGGAAGGAAACAGAGTTCTGCCCGCATATGTGTTTTCTAAGGCTGCTCTTGAACTAAAAAACAACTGGCTGTTTATAACTGAAGGTAGGCTTCTTGCTTTGTTAAATGTATTAACTGGCAATTCGGTGGAGGAGGTAAAAATAGACAGGACATTTCAAAAAGATGGAGTTATACTAAAAGTACGTGTAAAAGAAAGGGAACCTTTCCTAACGGTTGTTGAAGGGGAAAAAATGATCTTTTTTGACCGAAAAGGTGTACCCTTTTTTTATAAGTATTTCACACCTCAAAGACCTTACATCTACAGCCAGTCTGTAGACCTTGTAAAGGAGAACTTTTCTATACTGAAAAGTCTTGTGGATATTTGCAAAGAGCATTTATCGCGTGTAGATAACATCTATTTGAGCGAGTCGGACACTGTTATATACGGAAATAACCACACAAGAATACTTTTACCCGCGATTGAGCAGATTAGCGACACAACTTTAAAAAGACTGAGCAGTATCTATAATATAAGTATGGAGGCAAAAGAGGTTGACCTGACCACAGAAGGTATGGCAATAATAAAAGGTGGGGAGTAAATATGAAAGTGTTAACTTCTTTGGATATTGGAACTGGTAAGGTTACAGTGCTGGTGGGGGAGATAGACAGCTATGGTGATATTCACATAATAGGTGTGGGAGAAGCTCCATCAAAAGGTATAGACAGGGGGTATATAACAAGGTTAGACCTTGCAGTTCAGACTATACTTACAGCTCTAAGGGAAGCTCAGGAAATGTCCAGCACGCGCATAGATACTGTTTTTATAAATGTGTCTGGTCCTAATGTAAAAAGTCAGAACGAAAAGGATACCGTCAGCGTATCACCACAGCCTACTGAGATAGACCAGACTCATATAGATAGGCTCATAGAGAGAGCCATCACCAGAGCCAAAGAGGAGGGATACGAAGTTATAAGTGCGGTCCCACGAAGGTTCCTCTTGGATGATCAGGAAGGTGTCATAGATCCGGTAGGACTCCTGGGTTCAAGACTTTCTGCTGAGGTGCATGTTGTAAAAGTGGGTAGCAGTATGATTAGAAATCTTGAGAAAGCTATAGCTTCAAGCGGACTTAAGATTGGGCATAAGTTCCTGTCCTCTATGGCATCGTCAGAAGCTGTGCTGACAACGGAGGAGAAGGAGGAAGGGGTACTCCTCATGGATATGGGTGCAGGGCTTACTGACTTTGTTCTGTATGCGGATGGTTCACCTGTTATAACGGGAAGTGTCCCCATGGGTGGCATAAACATAACAAAGGACATAGCCCACTTTATGAAGATAGCCAGCGACCAAGCGGAGAGGATAAAGATAGAGTACGGTTTTGCCATAGCTGACCTTGTGAATGAAACAGAGAGGGTTAAAATAAAACCCAGAGGAGAGGACAAGGAAACTATGGTGAGTAAAAAACAGCTCTCGGAAGTTATACAGATAAGATTGGAGGAGATTATGGATAAAGTAATGGGACTTATAAACTCGCATGGTGTGAACCTTGACTCGGCAAACGCAGGTATTGTGATCACTGGAGGCTGTGCTAAGCTCTCTGGCATTAGGGAATTTCTTGAGAGATACTTTGACCTTCCTGTAAGGGTAGGCTACCCCACAGGGGTGATAGGGCTAAAGGAGAAGGTCCAAGACCCTGCCTACTCTACATCGGTGGGTCTTTTAAAGCTTGCATATCAGGAACAGTTTATGGGCACTGGCACCTTTACTCAGAATGCGCAGGACAGAAACGCAAGCACAAGAGGGATAGACATCTCATCCTTTCTGGCAAAGATAAAGGCTTTTTTTAAGGATGTTATGTAGGAGGTGGAGTATGGAAAGTTTGAATCCCACACGCATTAAGGTTTTTGGCGTAGGCGGTGGCGGGTCAAATGCGGTCAATCGCATGTATCTGGACGGTATAGAGGGTGTTGACCTCTTTGCGGTAAATACGGACATACAGCACCTTACTTCTCTCAGCGTTCCCAACAAGATACAGATAGGAGAAAAGGTGACCAAAGGTTTGGGTGCTGGAGCAAAGCCGGAGATGGGAGAGCAGGCAGCTCTGGAAGACATAGATAAGATAAGGGAGGTTCTCAGAAATACGGATATGCTCTTTCTGGCGGTGGGTCTTGGAGGTGGCACAGGAACTGGTGCAGCGCCTGTGATAGCAGAAACCGCAAAGGAAATGGGGATATTGACCGTAGCCGTGGTGACCAAACCTTTTGCTTTTGAAGGTCCCAAAAGGATGCAGGTAGCCCTTGAAGGACTGGAAAGACTCAAAGAGGTAGTGGACACCTACATAGTGATAAACAACCAAAAACTTGCGGAGATGGCAGACAGGAACTTTAGCATAAAAGACGCTTTCAGGATGGTGGACGATGTGCTCTCAAAAGCCGTAAGAGGCATAACCAGCATAGTTGTCACACCTGCTTTGATAAATGTGGACTTTGCGGATGTTAAAACGGTTATGGAAAAGGGAGGGCTTGCCCTGATTGGTATGGGAGAAGGACGAGGAGACGGAAGAAGAGACAATGCCATAGAACAGGCAATAACGAGCCCACTGCTGGAAGGCAACACTGTTGAGGGTGCAAGGAGGCTTCTTATCACCCTCTGGGTCAGCGAGGATGTGCCCTTCAGGGATGTGGAAGAGGCTATAAGCAGGATAAGGGAGTCAGCTCACGAGGATGCCCTGATTATATTTGGTGCTGTTTTGGAAGAGGCAAAGGAAAACTTTATGCGTATAGCGCTTGTGGCAACAGACTTTGAAAACGCTCAGGCTCAGTTCAAAGTGGTCAAAAAACCCGAGCCAAAAGAGGTTAAAAAAGTAGTCCCGGAGGTCATCATAGAACCCGTACAACCTGAGCTGGATGACATACCCGCCTACCTCAGAAGAAAGAGAAAGCTGTGAGAAGGATAGACACCAAAGGAAACAAAGCTTTATCTTTCGTGTTGGGGCTCGTTTACGGCTACAGAAACGCCAGCATGGAGCTGGTGGTAAAGGACATAAAAGAGTTTTCTCAGGAGGAGCATACGCAGGACACAGTTTACTACATTAACAGACAAACAGGTGAGGCATATAGCTCTTTTTGTGATGAGGTGAGTCATGTGTGCGTCATAAGAGAGGATAAAATTAACAAGAAAGTTGTGTTATTTATCTACAAAAGTGCCGTTTAATTAAAGACTTGAACCATCTTTAAGAATAGCTTAAAATGAATTCATGTTTTTTGTGCTTTTTCTGTGCCTTCTTTCCCTATCCTGGGCTGGGGAGCTGGAAAAGCTTATATGGTATGCTCTTGAGAACTCACCAAGGATAAAACAGTACGAGAAGCTCTTGCAGAGTTTTGAATACAGAGAGAGGTATGTAAAGAGCCTGCCAAATCCTTCTGTCTTTGCAGGACTTTCCAATCTGCCCGTAAATAGACCCTATCCCAACTCAAAAGAACCCATGAGCGCTTTTAGCATAGGTTTTTCTCAGGTCTACACCCTTCCGGTCAAAAGGGAGCTGGAGGCAAAGGTGGCAAGGGAGCAAAAACTCCAGACTCAAGCAGGCATGCTGTTGCTACAAAAAGAGCTAATAAGGGACATAAAGCTGAGGTATCTGGAGTGGCTTTATACCTTCAAAAAGGAGAGCCTTCTCAGAGCCATAAAAGAGTCGGTGGATGCCTTGGAAAGCTCAACCAGAGAAAACTACAGATACGGCAGGGCTACCCTCTCGGACCTGCTTTCCCTGAAGGGAGAGAAGATAAGAGTGCAGAAGCTTCTCATTGAGGTAAAGCAAGATAGGGAGAGGTTAAAAAACGAAATTGATGCTCTGGTGGGCGCAAGCTTTGAGCTAAAGGGTGAAGAGATAAACCTGCAGGGGCCGGACTTTGAAAGCATAGACCTGCAAAAAAGCCCTTACCTGAGGGAGAAATACGCAAAGCTAAGAGAGCTGGAGGCACAGCTGGAAAGGAAAAGAGTGGAACACCTGCCGGACATAGAGCTTATGGTAGAGTACATGGCAAGACCTTCCATGAGCGACATGTTTAGCGTGCGCATAGGCTTTAGCCTGCCCGTCTGGAAGTCAAGAAGGGAAGACCTCATGGTGCTGGAAAAAAGAGAGGAGATTCAGGCAAGCAGGGAAGAGATAAAAAACATGGAGCTGGAGCTAAAAAGAGCCATAAGCAACCTGAGGGTAGACTACGAGAGCAAAAGGGAGTTTCTGAAGCTTACACAGGAGCTGATAAATCAGAAAAAGGAGGAGCTAAAGGCTCTTGAGCTTGCCTACAGATACAGCAGGGCGGATTTTAGGGACCTTATGAGGCTCTACAGGGAGCTCTGGGAGCTTGAGTTAAACAGGCTTGACCTGGAGCTGAGGCTAAAGAGCATTCCCATTGAGCTGGAGGCACTCTTATGAGAAAGCTATTGCTCTTTGCGGTGCTAGTGCTGGTGGTGGCTCTGGTGGCAGGAGTTTTTTATTACAGGAGTAAGGAGGAGAAAGCTCAGGTACCTTCAGGATACTCCTACCTCTTTTCTCTGCAGGGGGAGGGTTTTAAGGTGGAGCTCTACGCTCCGGGCGGGAAGCTTGCGGTGGGTAAAAATAGCCTGTTTGTGGTGGTGCATCCATCCTCAAACCTGGAGAACCTTTACTTTTACATGCCTCCCATGCCGGGCATGGGGGAGATGAGGGAGGATGTGCTTCTTAAAAGCCTTGGTGGAGGAAGGTACGAGGGCGCTGTGAACATAAGCATGGCAGGCTCCTGGCAGATAATAGCCCAGATAAACAAAAGGACCATAAAGAGAGAGATTTCTGTGCCTTTTGAAGCCGGAAAAAGTGTGCAGAAAGGAGAAGAAGGGGTGATAAATGTGGACCCAACCAAGCTACAGCTTATAGGCATAGAAACAGATCAGGCAAAGAGGGGAGAGCTGACAGAAGGTTTTAACGCTGTTGGGTATGTTTCCTACGACCTTTCTAAGACTTACGAGATAACCCTCAGAAGCGATGCGTGGGTGCTGGACACCTTCGGAAGGTTTGAGGGAGAGCTAATAAGGAGAGGAACCCCACTTATGAGGGTGTTGAGTCCTGAGGCACAGATAGCCAGAGAGGAGCTCCGTCTAGCAAAGGAGTTTGGCAAGAAGGACCTTGAGAAGGCTGCTGCAGAGAGGCTCTCTTACCTGAAGGCGGGAGAGGTAGTTTTTTCTCCTTATGAGGGTGTGGTGCTTGAGAGGAAAGTGTCGCCGGGTGGCTACCTCAAGGCCGGAGATGTAGCCTACAGGATAGCGGACATATCAAGGGTGTGGGTCATAGCGGAGGTGCCTCAGGAGTATGCACCCATGATAAGAAAGGGAATGCAGGTGCTGGTGAGCCCTGTAGGGAGTCAGGAGAGTTTTGTGGGCAGGGTGGACTACATATTCCCCGAGGCGGACCGGCAGGCAAGGACCATAAAAGTGAGAATAAGCCTTGGCAACAGAGGGCTGGCTTTCAAAATAAACCAGATGGTGGATATTTACTTTGAGAGACAGCTGGGCAACGCTTTGGTGGTGCCTGCCTCTGCGGTGGTGGACACAGGCAGGAGGCAAATAGTCTTCGTGGAAAAGGAGAGGGGGGTTTACGAGCCCAGAAGCGTAAAGCTGGGAAGATGCACACAGGATGTGTGTCAGGTGCTGGAAGGTCTAAAAGAGGGGGAGAGGGTGGTAATAAAAGGCACCTTCCTTCTGGACTCGGAGGCCCAGATAAAAGGAGTGTATTCTGAGGAGGTAAGAACTCATGAGCACCACCACTGATCTACTTTTTGCTCATAAACCTGCCGTACCAGTAGAGGATATAAAGGGTAAAGCCCGTAAAGGCAAAAAGACCAAGCATGTAAGCCAGCAGGTCCATAAAAAAATTTTAAAAGGAGGTTTATGCCATGAGAAAGCTCTTTGCTTTGGGAGTTTTGACACTCTCAGCCTTAGCCTTTGTGTACGCTGAGCAGTTAGAGGAACACTCTGGTCATCAGGGCAAGCAAGGTATGATGATGGAAGACATGGAGATGCAAAAGATGATGATGGAGCATATGCAAAAATGCCAGCAACAGATGATGGGTATGATGATGGAAAATCCGAAATTTATGGAAAGGCTAATGGGTGCTATGCTTCAGCACAAGGAAACCATGAAAAAGGTTTTGGAGAATAACCCACAACTCAAGAAGCAGATGGAGGAGGTGTTCAGATGAAGGTTTTAATACTCTTACTTATGTTTCTTTTCTCCTTCTCTCATGAGATCCACCAGGGCAAAGAAGATGTAGAGTATAGCACTATAACCTACCCGGCTATTGTAAAACTGCATCCACCGGCGGTTCACTTTGGGATTGTTTTGCCTTTTGCTACTTTGCTTGTTGGTGCTTATCACGCTTTAAAAGGAAGAGGGTTTGAACCTTTGATTTCTATACTGAGTTTCCTTACGCTATTCTCCTTAACACTTTCCCTTTTAACAGGATACTTTATACACGAAAATATAGAAGGCATTATCCCTCAAAAGCCAGCCATGGATCTCTTACACTTGCATCAGAAAGTAGGTTTTGTATTGCTCTTTATTTCTTCTATTGGTTTTTTAACAGCAGTTTTATACCATATGATAAAACGCAAGGTTCTTATGTACCTTTTTTTAATCGTAAACTTAATTCTCTGCATTGGCGTTTGGTACCAAGGATACTTAGGTGGCAGGTTAGTGTATGAGTATTCAGTAGGAGTACCTGTGGAGGTAAAAAGATGAGAGCTTTACTTTTAATACTGCTTAGCCTTTCCTTAGTTTTTGCTCAGCCTAAGGAGCCCCCTAAAGGAACAAGATGTGTAGTATGCGGTATGGATGTAAACATGGAGCCAAAGCTTACCTCTCAGGTAAAGTTAAAGGATGGCACTTACAAGTACGCTGAGTCTCCCAAGCACATACTCCAGTACTACCTTGAGAATAAGGACAGAGTGACGGAAATCTGGGTAAAGGACTACAAAAGCGGTAAGTGGATAGATGGCAAAAGGGCTTTCTATGTGGTGATAAAAGAGGGTCCTATGGGCTACGACCTTGCTCCCTTCCAGAGCAGGATAGAGGCACAGAAGTTTGCAGGCAGAGGAAAAGTTTATCAGTTTAAGGACATAACTAAGGACTTTTTACAGCACCTTGAGATGGGACACATTTATTAAAGGGAGGTGATAGGTATGATGTGGGATATGCACGGAATGGGATGGGGCATGGGCTTTACTTATTTGCTGGTGGTTCTCTTCCTAATTTTTGGCATTGCTGCCTTTGTTAAGTATCTGTTAAAAGGCTGAAGGGATGCTCTACACCTGCCCTATGCACCCGGAGGTGAAGAGAGAATCACCGGGTAAATGTCCCAAGTGTGGCATGGACCTTGTCCCAACTGAACATCCTCCAAGAAAACACCACCACACCATGCACATGGAGGAAATGAAAAGGAAGGCTATAGTTTCAACAGTCCTCACGATTCCCGTCGTTCTTTACTCCAAAAATATACAGAATCTCCTTCGCTTTTCCATGCCAGAGTTTCCTGGGAGCGAGTGGATAACACCTATTTTATCCGCAATTGTTTTCTTTTACGGAGGGACCTTTTTCCTCAAGGGCATGGCAGAGGAATTAAGGCTCAAAAAGCCCGGAATGATGACCCTTATAGGCATAGCCATATGGGTTGCCTTTATATACAGCCTCTCAACTCTATTACTTGGTGGAATGGAGTTCTTCTGGGAGCTTGCCACACTCATAGTGGTGATGCTCTGGGGACACTGGATAGAGATGAGGTCTGTACTGGGAGCTTCGCGTGCCGTTGAGGAGCTGGCAAAGCTCATGCCTACCAAAGCAAACCTTCTAAAGGACGGGGAGATAGTTGAGGTTCATGTCTCTGAGCTAAAGCCCGGTGATATAGTCTTGGTAAAACCTGGGGAGAAGATACCAGCGGACGGGATTGTCATAGAAGGATTAACCCACATGAACGAGGCTATGCTCACAGGCGAATCTAAGCCAGTTCCCAAAGGCGTAGGTGACAGAGTCATAGGCGGTGCCATAAACATGGAAGGCTCCATAAAGGTGAAGGTTGAGAAGACTGGTGAGGAGACCTATCTAAGCCAAGTTCTGAAGCTCGTCAAAGAAGCTCAGGAGTCAAAAACAAAACTCCAGGACATGGCGGACAGAGTGGCGTTTTACCTCACCGTGATTGCCATAGTGGTCGGAAGCCTTGCCTTTCTTGTCTGGCTGTACCTCAAGGGGGACCTTCAGTTTGCTGTTGAGAGAGCTGTGACGGTGATGGTAATAGCCTGTCCCCATGCTCTCGGGCTTGCCATACCTCTGGTTGTAGCCATATCCACCTCCTACTCAGCTAAGAACGGGATATTAGTTAGAAACAGGCTTGCTCTTGAAACTATGAAGTATGTTGATACGGTGGTCTTTGACAAGACGGGGACTCTGACGGAGGGTAAGTTTGGGGTTTCAGAGGTGGTGGCGGTCGGAATTTCTGAGAAGGAGCTTTTAAGGCTTACTGCAGGGGTTGAAGAACGCTCAGAGCATGTTATAGCTCGGGCTATAGTTGAGGAAGCTAGGGAAAAAGGGGTGAGCTTTCCAGAGGTCAAAAACTTTAGGGCTGTACCAGGCAAAGGTGTAGTGGCTGAAGCTGAAGGGAAAGAGGTTGCGGTAGGAACGAGCCTGCTTATGGAGGAGCTTAAGGCGGAGAAAGAAACAAAGATACTAAACAGAGTTAAAGAATTTGAATCCTATGGTAAAACGGTGGTTCTTGTTGCTATAAATAGGAAGCTAACCGGTGCGATAGCCCTCTCTGACAAAATAAGGAGGGAGTCTTATGAGGCTGTATCGGAGCTAAAGAGATTGGGTAAAAGAGTGGTTATGATAACGGGTGATTCCGAAGAAGTAGCCAGCTATGTGGCACGAGAACTGGGTATAGACGAATTCTTTGCAAGAGTTCTTCCCCATCAGAAGGCTCAGAAGGTGAAAGAACTCCAGTCAAAGGGTAGAAAGGTGGCTATGGTGGGAGACGGAATAAACGATGCACCTGCCCTAGCTCAGGCGGATGTGGGTATTGCTATAGGGAGTGGGACTGATGTGGCTATAGAAAGCGCAGGGATAATCCTTGTAAAGGACGATCCAAGGGATGTGGTAAGAGTAGTAAGGCTTTCTTCAATAACTGTTAGAAAGATGTTTCAAAACCTCTTTTGGGCAACAAGCTACAACCTTTTTGCCATACCTTTGGCTGCTGGTATAGGCTACAGATGGGGCATACTGCTTCCGCCGGCAGTGGGTGCCCTTCTCATGAGCTTGAGTACCCTGATAGTATCCGTAAATGCCCTTCTCATGAGGAGGTCCCTAGAATGACCAAGATGGTTGAAGCTCTTCTCAAATATCGCTTTACCATATTCGTACTTGTCATTTTCCTCCTCCTTTACGGTGTCTACTCTGTAAGGAAAACACCCATAGATGCTCTGCCGGACCTCACCGACACTCAGGTTATCATTTACTCCGAGTGGATGGGGCAGGTGCCACAGGTGATAGAAGACCAGCTCACCTACCCCCTCGTTTCCTCCATGCTGGGACTTCCTAAGGTTAAGGCGGTTAGGGGCTATTCCATGCCCAACTACTCTCTGGTTTATGTAGTCTTTGAGGATGGCACTGACATATACTGGGCAAGGTCAAGGGTGCTTGAAAAACTCTCCTCCATAAGAAGCCAGCTTCCTTCTCAGGCAAGAGTGGAGCTGGGACCGGACGCCACGGGTGTAGGCTGGGTCTACCAGTATGCCCTCTACTCGGAAAGCAGGAGTCTGGACGAGCTTTTGAGCCTTCAGAGGTTTTACATAAAGTACGCTCTTCTCTCGGTTCCCAATGTGGCGGAAGTTGCAGATGTGGGAGGCTTTGAAAGAGAGTACAGGGTGGTTTTGAATCCCGAGCATCTTAGGCATTACGGTGTGTCCCTTGAGGATGTGGCAAGAGCGGTAAGAGGGGCAAACCTTGAAACGGGTGGCAAGTATGTGGAGATAAACGGGAGGGAGTTTCTCATAAGAGCAAGAGGGTATGCCAAAGACCGGGCGGACATAGAAAACGCTGTGGTAAAGGAGATAAACGGTGTGCCCATAAGGGTCAAAGACCTTGGCAGAGTTGTTGAAACGCCAGCGCTCAGGATGGGGACTGCGGACCTAAACGGAATGGGAAACACGGTGAGTGGTATAGTGGTGGTGCGCTACGGTGCGGATGCTTACAAAACCATACAGGAAGTAAAAAAGAAGATAGAGGAAGTCAAAAAGGGTCTTCCGGAGGATGTAAAGATACTTCCGGTGTACGACAGGTCAGAGCTTATACAAAAAGCCATAAAGCACCTCTGGAGGGTGCTTCTGGAGGAGTCTCTTGTGGTGGTGCTGGTGGTGGCTATCTTTCTTTTAAACATATTCGAGAGCCTTGCCATAATTGTATTTTTAGTCCTTTCCCTGCTTGGCACTTTCATACTTATGAACCACCTGGGCGTAAACTCCAACATCATGTCCCTGGGAGGGATAGCTATAGCCATAGGCACCATGGTGGATGCGGGAATAGTTCTTATAGAAGCCTTCAGCAGAAAGAGGGAAGAGGGTAAGGATGTAAAGACCGCCATAGTAGAATCCACCGCTGAGGTGGGAAAGCCCATATTCTTTGCTCTTCTGGTGGTTGCGGTCTCCTTTGTCCCCATGCTCGCCCTTAAGGGTCAGGCAGGCAGGCTCTTTGGACCGCTGGTTCTTACCAAAACCCTCGCCATGCTGGTGGCTTCTGCGCTTTCCCTTTTGGTCTTCCCGGTGCTTCTTTATTACCTTGGGAGAGGCAGAGTGCTTGCAGAGGAGAAAAACCCCATAGTTCGAGCCCTGATAAAACTCTACGAGCCTCTCTTTCGCCTGTCTGTAAGGCTTAGGTACTTTATCTTGTTTCTGGTGCTTCTTTCTTTCCCCCTCTCATACTTTCTCTATGAGAGCCTTGGGAGGGAGTTCATGCCTGACCTCAGGGAAGGCACCCTCCTTTACATGCCCACCACAGCACCGGGCATCTCCATTCAGGAAGTCCAGAGGCTTTTAACTCTTCAAGACAAGGTGATAAAGAGTTTTCCGGAGGTGGAGGTGGTTTTTGGAAAGGCGGGAAGAGCCAACACACCCACAGACCCAGCACCCCTTTCCATGATAGAAACCATCATAAGCCTCAAACCTCAGGAGGAGTGGCGCAAAAGTATGACCTACGAAAAGCTCATATCGGAGCTGGACAGAGCTTTGCAGTTTCCCGGCGTGGTAAACAGCTGGACTATGCCCATAAAGGGGAGGATAGACATGATAAGCACGGGCATAAGGACACCTCTGGGTATAAAGGTTTTTGGCTCGGACATAAACACTCTGTCAGAGCTTGTCCTTGAGTTTGAGAGAGCTCTGCAAGGAATGGAGGGAGTCATGAGCGTTTACGCGGACAGGCTTACGGGATCTACCTATGTGGAAATAATTCCTGACAGGGAAAAGCTCGCTCTTTATGGTCTCAGGCTTGAAGATGTTGTCTCCGCGGTGGAGATGCTCCTGGCAAACAGCCCCGTATCCGTTTACATCTCAGGAAGGGAACGCTACAGCATAACCCTTGGTGTGCCAAGGGACTACAGGCAAGACCTTGAGAACCTTATACTACCTCTGGGGGACAAAGCTGTGCCTCTCAAAGCGGTCGCTCAGGTAAAAAAGGTGGAGAGCCCAGCGGAGATAAAGTCAGAAAACGGCCTTCTGACAGCTTATGTTTACATAACACCAAAGCCAGGTGCGGACATGGGGAAGGTCCTTCAAGAGGGAGAAAGGAGGATAAAAGAAAGCGTAAAACTGCCATCGGGCTACTACTACCAGTGGAGCGGTCAGTTTGAGTACTGGCAGAAGGCTTTGCAGGACCTGAAATTAATAGTTCCTCTGGTGCTCCTTCTTGTGGTGCTTCTGGTCTACCTGAGCCTGGGGAGAGTTTTTGAGACCCTGCTGGTGCTTCTGACTTTGCCTTCTTCTCTTCTGGGTGGGTTTTTACTCATGTGGCTCTTTGGCTACAGGCTGTCCATAGCTTCCATAGCAGGCTTTCTGGCTCTTCTTGGCATCGCTGCCGAGATGGGCATAGTGATGGTAGTTTATATTATGAAGGCTCTGCAAGAGAGAGGTGATAAAGCCTTTAAGGAGGCTATTTATGAGGGCGCGGTGAGAAGGATAAGACCCAAAGCCATGACGGTGCTTGCCATAAGCGCGGGTCTTTTGCCCGCGGTATACCTAAAGGGTGTTGGAGCGGAGGTGATATCCCGTATAGCCATGCCTATGCTGGGTGGTGTTATCTCCTCCTTTTTGACTGCTCTCTTTGTGGTGCCAGCTTTGTACAGTTTGAAAAGGTAATCTTGCAAAGAAGAGCTTAAGGTATTATATTTATGAATAAGTATTCGTTTAAGGAGGACTAGCATGTGTTTGTCCATACCTTCAAAGGTGGTTGAGGTGAGAGAGGACAATACTGCGGTTGTTGATACAATGGGGGTCAGAAGGGTAGTGTCCCTTGACCTCATGCAGGAACCCGTCAAGGAAAATGATTGGGTGCTTATACATGTAGGTTTTGCTATACAGAAGCTTGACGAGGAGGAGGCGCTTAGGAGTCTTGAACTTTTTGAAGAGATACTCAGCATGGAGGAGAGCTATGAAAACTACTGAGATAGACATAAGGAGTGAATTCAAAGACAGTGAGAGAGTAAGAGCTTTTGAATTGAGGATAAAGAGGGATGTGGAAAGGCTTGGAAGCGAAGTCCACATCATGGAGTTCTGCGGTGGGCATACTCACTCCATCATGAAGTATGGCATAGACGAGCTTTTAAAGGGATATGTAAGATTCGTTCATGGTCCTGGCTGTCCTGTATGCGTAATGCCCATGCAGAGGGTAGACCTTGCTATAGAGCTTGCAAAGCTTCCCAACACGATATTATGCACTTACGGTGACCTTCTGAGAGTCCCAGGCTCTGGCAGGAAGAACCTTCTGAACTTAAGGTCAGAAGGCTACGACATAAGGATGGTCTATTCCTGCCTTGACACTTTAAATATAGCTCAGGAGAATCCTAAGAAGGAGGTCATATTCTTTGCAATAGGTTTTGAAACCACAACTCCTCAAACAGCGGTGCTCATCCAGAAGGCTAAGATGATGGGTTTAAAGAACCTCTCCGTTGTTTCCAACCATGTGATAACACCTGCCGCAATACAGCACATACTCAACTCTCCAGAGATGAGGGAGATAGGTAAGGTGAGGATAGATGCCTTCATAGGTCCGGGTCATGTCAGCGTCATAATAGGTACAAAGCCTTATCACTACTTTGCGGAGGAGTTTCAAAGGCCGGTGGTCATATCCGGGTTTGAACCGGTTGATATCATGCAGTCCGTTTATATGATCATCAGGCAGATAATGGAAAAAAGGGCGGTTGTGGAAAATCAGTACACCAGGTTTGTATCTTACGAAGGCAATCTCAAGGCGCAGAAGCTCGTGTCTGAAGTGTTTGAGCTGAGGAAAGAGTTTGAGTGGAGGGGCTTAGGGCTTGTACCATACAGCGCATTAAAGATAAACAAACGCTATGAAGACTTTGATGCGGAAAAAAGGTTCAGCGTAGACCTTCCCAAGCCTAAGGAGCACCCTTCGTGCATATGCGGTAAGGTTATAAGGGGTGTTGCTCTGCCAACAGAATGCAAACTCTTTGGGACAGTATGCACACCTTCCAACCCCATAGGCTCCTGCATGGTATCCTCAGAGGGTGCTTGCGCCGCTTACTTTAAGTACAAAAAGCTATGAGGATACTCTTCTTCTGCCACAGGTTTAACTCCCTATCCCAGAGGCTTTACTGTGAGCTCACTGACAGAGGGCATGAGGTATCTATTGAATTGGATGTTCATCCAGACCTTATGATAGAAGCGGCGGAGCTTTACAAACCTGACCTCATAATAGCACCCTTTTTGAAGAGGAAAGTGCCCGAGGAGGTCTGGAGAAAGTACCTTACTCTCATACTGCATCCGGGACCACCCGGTGATAGAGGACCCTCCGCTCTTGACTGGGCTATACTCAGAGGCTTAAAGGTATGGGGTGTTACGCTTCTTGAGGCGAGCCATGAATACGATGCAGGGGATGTGTGGGCTTGGAGGACTTTTCCCATGAGGTTTGCAAGAAAGTCAAGCATATACAGGAACCAAGTAACGGAAGGGGCTGTGGAGTGTGTGTTGGAAGTCCTTGAAAATCTGCAGAAAGGTAGAATTCTCAAGAAACCTCAAAGGCACAGTGTGTGGAATCCTTACATGGAACAGGAATACCGAAAAGTAGACTGGCAAAAGGATACAGTTCTGGATGTTCTCAGAAAGGTTTACGCTTCAGACAGCCAGCCGGGGTCTCTCAGCCAGATAAAAGGTGAAGATTACTACCTGTTTAACGCTTATCCTGAGGAGGAGCTAAAAGGTACACCCGGAAGTTTGCTGGCTATAAGGGATGAGGCTGTGTGCATAGGCACAGCTGACGGCGCTGTATGGATTACTCACATGAGAAGAAAAGAGAAAGGCTCTATAAAACTGCCTTCCGCAAGAGTTATATCCCATCTTCTGGACGGTGTTAAGGAAGAGCCACTAAAACCTTGGGAGAGTGTAGACTTTAAAACTTACAGGGAGATAATTTACAAAGAGGAAGGGGATGTGGGATACATAACCTTTAACTTCTACAATGGAGCTATGTCCACGGAGCAGTGCGAGAGACTTTTAGAGACCGTAAAGTACGCTAAAAGAAGACCCGTAAAAGCTATAGTGCTTCTCGGACAGGAGGACTTTTTCTCCAACGGCATGAATCTCAACACCATAGAGAATGCGGAAAGCCCTCCCGATGAGTCGTGGAGAAACATAAACGCAATGGACCATGTGTGCGAGGAGATACTCAGAACGGAAGACAAGCTGACGGTGGCGGGCATGCAAGGGAACGCGGGTGCAGGTGGCGTCTTTCTGGCTCTTACCTGCGACTTTGTTTTTACAAGAGAAGGGGTTGTACTAAACCCTCACTACAAGAACATAGGAAATCTTTACGGTTCTGAGTTCTGGACTTACACACTACCCAAAAGGGTAGGCTGGGAAAAGGGTAGAGAGATAATGGAGAACAGAATGCCCATAAGCTCACTGAAAGCGTATCAGATAGGGTTAATAGACGGCGTTTTTGGAAAAACACCTGAGGAATTTAGGGACAAACTCAGAAGGTGGCTTGTTGATTTCCTGAACTCCCTTGGCTATGAGGAGTTTATAAAGAGGAAGAGAGAGGAAAGAAGGAAGGATGAGCTTGAAAAGCCCCTTTCTGCTTACAGGGAGGAGGAGCTGGAGAGGATGAAACTTAACTTTTACGGTTTTGATACCAGCTACCACATTGCGCGCTACTACTTTGTCAGGAGAATACTGCCCTTCAGAACACCCCCATACCTTGCCATCCACAGGCGCCTGGGCTTTAGCTCCTGAGAGCGTTCCATATGTTCTCCGCCACCTCCTCTGCATAGTCCATAAGGGGTTTGTCTAGAACACCTTCGTTGTGAAGGAACACCATACCACCCAGAGGACCCATTATGGTAGTAAAAGCCGGGAAGAAGCTCTGGTTTCTAAGCTCGCCTCTCTCCACTCCATCGGAGAGCAAAACCATTACCTCAGTCACCACCTCACCTACGCAGGCAAAACCTTCACACCCCTCCTTGAAGACCTCCCTGTTTACTAAAAAAACCCTCAGAAAGTAGTTTATAAGCTCAGGCTCGTTCAGCGCGGTTTCAAAAAATGCCTTTGTAAAGTGGTAAATTTTTTCCTTAGTAGATACATTCATCTCATTGACTTTTCTGAGTTTTTCTGCCACCCATCTTGATACGGTGAGCATTATTTCCTTTGCCAACTCTTCCTTTGACTCAAAGTAGTTGTAAAGGTTGCCTACGCTCATACCAAGAGCTTCCGCAATGTCAGGGATGGTCGTGTTATAGTACCCTTTTTCAGAAAAGAGCTTACAGGCAACTCTTATAATTTCAAGCTTTTTCCTTTCTTTTAAGGATGCCCTGTGCATAGTCATATAATATAGATCATCAGGAGGTGAAAGGATGGGTAGAGAGCTGAAGTTTAAAAAAGATGGCGTTGAGATAAGCGGGTACCTTGCTGAGCCTGAGTTTACCAAAGGACCCCTGGTCATAGTCATTCACGAGTGGTGGGGGCTTGTGCCTCACATAAAGGATGTGTGCGATAGGTACGCCAGAGAAGGCTTTTTTGCCTTTGGCATAGACCTCTACAAGGGGAAAACTGCGGATAATCCCGACGATGCTGGCAGGCTCATGCAGGAGCTTCTGGGCCAGAGGCTTTCCGAAGCGGAAGCTATGATAAAGGCAAGCCTGGACTACTTTAAAGAGAACGACATAGGCTTTGTGGGAAGGGTGCAGGATTACAGGATAGGTATGACGGGCTTTTGCTGTGGTGGCACTTGCACCTGGTACTTTGGAGCCAAGTTTTCCGATGAGTTTAGCGCTCTGGCACCTTACTACGGGCTTTATTCTCTGGTTCCCATAGATTTTTCTGCCATCAAGGCTCCCGTCCTTGCTGTGCATGCAGGCAAAGATGCCTTTGTACCCCTCAGCGAGGTGCTCAAAGCTATAGAGGAGTGCAACAAGTACGGAGTAAAAGCTCAGTTTCTCATATACTCGGGTGTGGACCACGCCTTTTTCAACGACACGAGACCAGAGGTTTACAACGAAGAGTATGCGGTAGATGTGTGGGGTAAAACGGTAGAGTTTATGAAAAGACACCTGACATGAAACTAAAAGATTACATTTTGTTAGGCTTAGTTTCTTTAGTAGGTGCCTTTGCTTTTGCTGTTTTAGCTCTCAGCAGGGGTGAAAGAGTAGGAGCTGTTTGGATATTAATAGCTGCGCTCTGCATCTACTTTATAGGCTACAGGTTTTACAGCTACTTTATAGCTTACAGAGTTTTTGAGGTAAACGACCAGAATCCTACTCCAGCTCACAGGTTTTACAACAAGCTGGACTATGTTCCCACCAACAGGTGGGTGCTTTTTGGTCATCACTTTGCCTCCATTTCAGGTGCGGGTCCCTTGGTGGGACCTGTGCTAGCAGCTCAGATGGGATACTTGCCCGGCACTCTCTGGATACTCATAGGTGCGGTGCTGGCAGGATGCGTGCAGGATATGGTGATGCTCATCATATCCATGAGAAAAGGTGGGAGGAGTCTGGGACAGATAGCAAAGGAAGAGCTAGGCTCTCTGGGAGGACTGCTCTCACTTACCGTCATATACACCATCCTGATTATACTTCTGGCAGTTTTGGCTCTTGTGGTGGTAAAAGCTCTCGCTCAGAGCCCGTGGGGAACCTTTTCCGTCTTTATGACCATACCCATAGCCATGCTGATGGGCATTTACATGTGGCACATAAGACCAGGTGCAGTGCTTCATGCATCTCTTTTTGGATTTTTAGCTCTTATGCTATCCCTTTACATGGGTAGATGGATAGCTACAAATCCCCATACCGCAAAGGCGTTTACGCTGTCTGAACCTCAGCTTGCCATAGCCCTTATGATTTACGGATTTATGGCATCCGTCTTACCTGTTTGGCTTCTTCTTGCTCCAAGAGACTATCTTAGCACCTTTCTAAAGCTTGGCACTGTATTGCTCATAGCTCTTGGTGTTTTTTTGGTAAATCCTGAGATAAAGATGCCTGCCATCACTCAGTTTGCCATAAGTGGCAACGGTCCTGTGCTTAAGGGAGACCTTTTTCCCTTTCTCTTTATCACCATAGCCTGCGGTGCCGTCTCTGGCTTTCACTCTCTTATATCTTCCGGAACCTCTCCCAAGCTCATAGACAAGGAGAGTCATGTAAGGCTGGTGGGGTACGGTGGTATGATAGGTGAGTCCTTTGTAGCTATAATGGCTATGATAGCTGCAGTCTCTATGGAACCAGGCATATACTTTGCCATAAACAGCCCAGCCAGTGAGATAGGAAAGACTGTTTTGGAAGCCTCTCAGAAGATATCCTCCTGGGGTTTTTACATAACTCCGCAGGAGCTGGAAAGATTGGCTCGTATGGTGGAGGAAAAGACTATACTCTCAAGAACAGGGGGGGCTCCTGCCTTTGCCATAGGTATGGCTCTCATTTTTGCAAAAATCACAGGTGTGTCTCTTTTAGCCTTCTGGTACCACTTTGCCATACTCTTTGAAGCTGTTTTCATTCTTACCACCATAGACGCAGGCACACGGGTAGGGAGGTACATCCTTCAGGACCTTCTGGGAAACTTCCTCAGCTCTTTCAGAAACTACGGAGACCTGAAGGTTAACCTCATCACCAGCTTTATCACCGTTGCCAGCTGGGGATACTTTTTGTATGCCGGTGTAGTAGACCCTTACGGAGGTATAAAGACCCTGTGGCCTCTTTTTGGCATAGCCAATCAACTACTTGCCACTTTGGCTCTGACCGTAGCGACTGTTTACATAGTCAATATGGGTAAAGGTAAATATGCATGGATGACGGGTTTGCCGGCGATGCTTATGTCCGTAAACACCATAAGCGCAGGCATTCTAAAGGTGGTTCATCCGGACAAGGATATAGGCTTTCTGGCTCACGCCCGCTGGCTCTCAGAAAAAGTATCTCAGGGAACTCTCCCGCCAGCTATACCTTCCGTAAATGTAGCTCACAAGGTCATCTTGGGAGATTACATCAATGCGGTGCTTGCTACCATTTATGTGGCGCTTGTGTCGCTTGTTATTCTCAATGCTCTTTATGTGATAGTCAAAAGACTAAAACTTAGAGAGGCTACAGCTTGAGTCTGACTATAGCACTCCCCAAGGGTCGGCTGTTTGAAGAAAGCATAAGACTTCTAAAGGAAAAGGGTATTCTATCAAAAGACATTCAGGAGGGTAGAAAGCTACTTGTTGAGTCCGACGGGTTTAGCTTTCTCTTGGTCAAACCGTCAGATGTGCCTGTGTATGTAGAAAACGGCGTTGCAGACCTTGGCATAGCAGGCTACGATGTGCTGTTGGAGAGAGAACCTAACCTCTACGTACTGCTTGACCTTGGCATAGGTTTGTGCAGGATAGTGGTGGCAGGAAGGGAGGAGAGCAAAGAAAGGTACTTCAAAGAAACCTATATAAAGGTTGCTACCAAGTATCCCAACATAGCCAAAAAGTTCTTTTCAGAAAGGGGGGTAAAGAGCAAGATCATTTACCTTAGCGGTTCTGTGGAGCTGGCACCGGCTATAGGGCTTTCCGATTATATACTTGACATTGTCCAAACCGGCAGGACGCTCAGAGAAAACAAGCTGGTGGTTATAGAGGAAGTGGCAACTTCAACAGCAAGGCTTGTGTGCAACAAGGCAAGCTACAGAAACAAGAGGGACAGGATAACGGGATTCTTTAGCAAATTAATGTAGGTCTGGTAATGGGTGGAAGCACCATCTCCTCATGGTCAATTTTTATAGGCTTTGTGATAAGCTCTTCTATAAATTTCAGCTTGTCTTCAAGGGTTTCCATATTGGCACTTTGCATCTTGGCAAGTTCCTCAAGCTCTGGTGCCTTGCCCTTTACCTTAGATATTTCTCTTGCTATCACATACAGCTTGCTGTCTATTTCTGGGTATATATCCTTTATGTAAGTGACCACATCGTAGGAGTAAACTACAACTCTTGGATACTTAGCCATTTCTCTGACCATTTCCTCAAGATGAAGGTGGTCAAACACAGCGGGATCTTTATCCTTTGGCAAAAGGCCAGCCAGCAATTTGTCTCCATCAAACTGAGCGTGAAATACCACATAACTATCCGGCACCACCTCCCAGCCATACTCCATAGCATTGCTCAAAAATGCTCCCATGGCTTCTTCCTTGCTCTGAAAGATATTTGTGAGCTTTTCAAACTCCTCATCTGGCACCTCCATAACCATCAAGTAGCACCCCTCATACTCAGAAACTTCCACCCTATAAACTATCTCCTCCCAGTTTTTCAAAAACTCTAGCTTTTCCTGCTTTTCCTCTGGGCTTTGCACAAGTGTCTGTATATTCATCACACTACCTCCGATAGCAATATTTTCAAGTAAAAAACAAAAAGACTCAACTTCAAACCTCTCTTTAAATTATCAGACACCAAGACTGTCCTGTCAATCAACCTTTCGTAAATTTCGTAATTTTCTTTATTTTCAAGCATTTTTTTATGTAGCATAGCTTCAAGCGTATGAAGAAAAAGCTTTTGGTCCTCATAGCTTAGATTTTCTAACTGAGTTGATAGCTTATAAACATCAAGCACAGAGCCAGAAAGCACTTTTTTAGCCATGTCAATTATGTGGCTCTTTTGCGAAAGCTCCTTAGCCTTTGTGATGCTACCTTCCGACAGCGAGAGTATAACCCTATCCTCTATACCTGTGAGCTTTTTTATGTCCTCCTCAGAAAGCTCTTCAAACTCTACTGTATAACTGCGAGACCTTATTGTGGGGAGTATCCTGTCTAGCATATTACACACCAGTATAAAATGAGTATCTTCAGGAGGCTCTTCCAGCGTTTTTAAAAGGGCATTCTGAGAGTAGGGATTCATTGCTTCCGCAGGCCAAACCAGCACTACCTTTTTTGGCGACAAAGCAGGTCTTAGATTAACAAAGTCTATAACACCCCTTATCTGGTCTATCTTTATCTCGTCCTTTTCTGGCTGAAGGTAAATAAAATCAGGATGATCCCCCTGAAGGTAGAGGAAAACTTTCCTTCCGGTGGATGTATCCGAGTAGACCCTTAGCTCCTCAACGGGCTTTTTGCTAAACTCATTCATATGAAAGCACGAAGGACAATCATTGCAAGCAGGAAAAGTCCTTTTCATACACAAAAGAGCCTTTGCAAAATCAAAAGCAACCGTCTTTTTACCTACGCCTTCTTTACCAAAAAATAGGAGAGAAGAAGGCACCCTTCCGAGTTTGTACATACTCTCAAGCAGTTTCTTAGCTTTATGGTGCATGTGAAATATTATTATATATATGCTAAGGCTCTTTTTCTTACTCCTTTTTGTGATCCTTTCGTGCCAAAAGGAGAAGCCTGCGACTTTTGAAAGCATAAGCGTTTACTTTTCTCCCAAGGGTGGTGCAAGGGAAGCCATCTTGAGGCAGATAAATAGTGCAAAAGAAAGCATAGACATTGCCATGTTTGCCTTCACTTCAAGGGAGATAGGTCAGGCGGTGCTGGACGCTCACAGGCGTGGGGTAAAGATTAGAATAATTTTGGACCAGAAGCAGGCGGAGGAAAAGTTTTCCAGGTATCCCATCTTCCTCCAAGAGGGTATCCCAGTTAAACTTCTGCCAGTATCTGGTAAAAAGTTCGTAAAGGGTCTTATGCATAATAAGTTTGCAATAGTGGACAAACAGGTGGTGATTACGGGGTCTTATAACTGGACTGCAAGTGCAGAGGAGATAAATTACGAAAACTTGCTCATAATTAAAAGCCATGAATTAGCTAAAAGATATGAAGAGTATTTTGATAGTATGTGGAAGAAAGCGGGCGACGGGATTTGAACCCGCGACCTTCTGCTTGGGAAGCAGACGCTCCACCCCTGAGCTACGCCCGCTATTAATTTATATTTTATACCAGTCTGATGACCCAAGCATTATAAAGTAAATTAGAGTAAAGATGCACAAGGCTTACAAAAATCAAGGAATCAGTTTTCTTATAAAGAAAGCCAAAAAGCAAAGAGGGAAAGAAAGTAAGAAGGGATACAAAGTTTTGGTATATCAAAAAGTGGGGCAATGCAAACATGGCAGAGACTGTTATATTTCCATACCTGCGCATAAGGTATGCTCTGAAAAAAACCTCTTCCGCAAGTGCAGAAAGGAAAGCATTAAGCAGCGTTTTTATGTCAAACCCCAGAAGGAGGCAAATGGGAAAGGTAAGTATAAAAAGATTCCACGGATTTTTCCATCTGAAGATGTTTTCTAAAAAAACAAGTGGTGAAAGAAGCACTACAATAGAGAAGTCAGGAAAGTCCAAAAGCCTGTGGGATAAAAGAGTTGCTATAAGCACAAAGTAAAGAAGCATCTCAGAGTATCTTTTTGTAAACGATCCTATCACCTTGCCTGTCATATATAACCTCAAAGGTAGAAGTGTATCCCCCGGACCTTAGGTCCATAACTATGTGAAAGTAGTTGCTTTTTACATCCACAAGGTTTTTTATGGCGTAGAGTATGTCAAAGGTAAAGCCATCCACCAGAAGGAGGTCTTCTACTTTTTTGAAGGGTTCTCTGTTTCTTCTTTCTATTATCTTGCTTGCCAGCGCCTGGTCTATTCTTGGGTCAAGAGCCATAAGTATGTAAGAGTTGGCAGTGTTTATGTTTATCTTCCCTGAGGAATAAACGGTGGTGAGACTCAAAAGTCCGGGGTAAAATTCATTTCCTATGGTTTTACCAAGAAGGTCCTCACTTTTAAAGCCTGCCCACCTTATCTCTTCCTTTGAGTCCAGAGGTCCTCTCTTTATGGGATAGTCAGTATCTATGTGAGCATTGCTTTTGCCTTCCCACGCAAGAAGGTTATCTTTGTAAGAGGGGTCTATGTTAAGTAGTCTCAAAAGCCTCTCAAAAAACTTTCCATAAGCTCCGCTGTCCACATAGTTTAGGTTGAGAAATCTCTCCTCGTCGTATATGTTTATGCTCAGCTCTCCCTTCTGAGTTTTGAAACTAAGGGGATACGCCCATCTATCTTGCAAACTGTCAACGGAAGGGTCATCTCTTTTGAGACTATCAATAACCACGGGAAGAGCTGACATAAAAATCTGATAAGCTTGCTCTTTGAAGTAAAATTGCTCTACTGTAAGGTCTGCCTGCCTTACGCTGCTATATGTGTCCAGCACATAATAAACGGAAGAGATAAAAAGCAGAAGAACTAAAAGCACTATCATCTTATGAGCATCTCAACATCAAATAAGCCTTGACCTGTGTTGTCAACAGCTTTGAATTTTACTATCTTTATACCACGCTCCTCAAGGGTATAAACCATCTGGGGAATTTTTGCTCCCGGCAGTTTTCTGCCTTTGACCTCGTATCCCACATCCGTCTGTCTTAAAGAGAGCAGTTCCCCACCTGCACTGGATAATACGCTTCTTAAAAGATCCTCCGAGGGCTCCTCTCTCTTTCTATCCCTGTAGTTCTTCATCAAAAGCATAACCTCTTTGTACCTAAGGTAATCTCTGTAATAGGCTTCTCTGAGCTGATAGTATCTGTTTAAAAGTATATAGACCATAAGAAAGGTAAGGAGCAATGACAAGCCCATAAGATTTTTCTTGGTGAGCATTTGTCTCATTTTATCTCCAGTTCAAACTCTACGCTTCCCGTAGGTGTCTTTTTTACCTTCTGAGGTTTCATAAGGCTTACCACTTCCTCTTTCCCCTCCCCCTTTATCCTCAAACTACCTTCTGCAAACTCTATGGAGTATATCTTTACGCCTTGCTTTACCCTTTTTGTGAGTTCTGACAGTTTTTTGGTAAGCTCATAAGGTTCGCCAGTTGATACCTTTGACTTTACCTGATCATACAGAGAGACTATAGGCTCGTTGGGAAAAGTCTTTTTGAACTCTTCCCTTTCTACACTCTCCATCTTTTGGGAAGACCAGAGAAAGCCCAAAAGCAGGTAAGAGGCAAAAAATAGCGACATGCTTGTAGCTGCTAAAATGGCGCTAACTTTTAACTCTTTGTCAGTCAGCTCTCTTTTGACAAAGTCAGGATATGGATTTTTTACAATGAACTTAAGACTTGCGCCAAAGGCTGAGGTAAGCTCAGGCTCACAAAAGTGGTGGCTTTCCGCCCTTGGAAGAAGGTCTTTCAAGCCTTTTGTTTTAGAACCACCTCCGCTAAGGATCAGAGGTTCACTCTCCGCACTTAGCCCCACAGAAGAAAGTATATGCTTTATACCCTGCAATACTTCTTCCAGTTCCAAACCTTTTTCTATTTTCCATCTTTCAGCATGCTCTTTGGTTATTCCTCTTTTTTGAGAGACCACATCTGTAAGATAGTCCCCGCCTTTTAAAATTACTCGGTAGCTCTTTAAAAGCCCCTCCTCACACTTCACCAGCGTGGTCTTTCTCCTGCCCATGTCCAGAAGGTAGCCATCCTGATAGCCAAGCACTTGCAAAACTCTTGCCAGAGCAAAGACCTCCAGCTCTACATTAAAACAGTCTTGCGCTGCAAAGTTCCTGTATACTCCTAGGAATACAAGGTCATTGTATAAAGACACATCCCAGTTTACCCTGCCGTATCTTTCCTCCACATCAAGGGTGTAGAAGCTTTTAATCTCGCTTATCTTCTTTGAAAAAGCCTGCTCAACTTTCACCAGACACAAGTCAGATGGAATTACGCATATTTTTTTGCCAAGCTTTTTGGTAGCTCTCCAGTCCTTCTTTAAAAAGGGCTTTTCAACGCTGAAGACTTTTTCTCCATCAACGCCTGTGTATATCATTCTTCTACCTTAACCGCTCTTATGAGTTCCTCAGGTGTTGTTATTCCCATTATAACTTTCTCAAGCCCATCCTCGTACATACTTCTAAAACCCTTTTCTTTGGCTTTCTTCCTTATATCGTTGGCATCCTGAGTTTTTAGGATTAGCTGTTTTAACTCTTCGTCAAGCTCCAACACCTCGTATATGCCCATCCTTCCCCTGTAGCCTGTACCCATACACATCTCACAGCCCCTTCCTCTGTAAAAGGTGTAATCTCCATCAAGTCCCAGCTGATGGAGTTCCTCCTTCGTAGGTTTGTAGGGTTCTTTACAGTACTCGCACACCTTTCTTACAAGTCTTTGAGCCAGCACGCCCTCCAGAGAGGAAGCTATTAAAAATGGCTCAATGCCGAGGTCTGAAAGTCTTGTGATGGCGGAAGGAGCGTCGTTGGTGTGAAGAGTTGAAAGAACCAAGTGACCTGTCAGAGCTGCGTGGACTGCTATTTGAGCTGTTTCGCCATCTCTTATCTCCCCCACCATTATCACATCTGGGTCCTGTCTGAGGATGGCTCTCAGTCCGCTGGCAAAGGTGAGTCCTACCTTTGGATTTACCTGTATTTGACTCACACCTTTTACTTGATACTCGGGCGGGTCTTCTATGGTTATTATGTTTTTGTGCGGACTCTTTATGTGTAAAATCATGGCATAAAGTGTAGTACTTTTGCCTGCTCCGGTGGGTCCAGTTGCCAGCACTATACCGTATGGCTTTTGAGCGAGTCTCTTGACTTTTTCTAGGTCTTCCTCCGAAAGCCCAAGTTCCTGCAGAGTAAGCATAGTGCCAGACTTGTCAAGGAGTCTCAGCACCACCCTTTCTCCAAAAGTTGTAGGCACTATGGAAACTCTTATGTCCAAGTCCCTTTTACCTATCCTCACTCTTATCTTTCCATCTTGAGGCACCCTTCTCTCCGCCACATTGAGGTTTGCCAGAACCTTTATGCGCGAGACAACAGACTCGTGAAGGGAAAGAGGCAGGCTTACATAGTCGTGAAGCACACCATCAAGGCGAAGTCTCACCAGAGAGCCATCCTCGTAAGGCTCTATGTGTATGTCGGAAGCGGATAAAGTGGTTGCCTTTATAAGCGTGGAGTTTACAAAGCTCACCGCCGGACTTTTTTCTTCCTCCAGGAGTATGTCCCTTTTGGAGTCCTCCTCTTCTTTTAGCTCCTCCACATAAACTTCTTCCTGAGCCAGCCTGTTTTGAAGCTCCTTTGAAAACTCCTCCCCATCCACTTCAAGAGCTTCTACACTTTTTCCTGTTAAGAACCTTATCTCCTCTATTACTAAAGGGTCGTATCCTCTGGGAACTAAGAGCTTTATGTAATCTTCACCTTCCTCCACAGGCACAAGCCTGTAGGTTTTTAGTATGTCCATGGGATTATTTTAACAGGTCCATAACCTTCTTTATGCTGACTCTCATTCTTTCAAAAGCCTCCGCCAGCTTCCCAATCTCGTCGTCGGATGTGATGTCTACAGGCTCATCCACATTGCCTTTGGCTATCTCTTCTGCCTTTCTTTCAAGCCTCTCTATGGGTTTGAACACCAGCCTGTCAAGGGAGATAAGGATAAAAAGCGTCAGCAGTAAAAATATGCCAAAAATGGAAAGTCCTCTGTAAAGACCTGTCAGCTGGGCTTTTAGCACCGTGGATTCAAAGGGGACAAAGACCATGACTGCTCCCTGAACCTTACCTACCTCCCAGTTTAGGTCTCTCTGGGGTTTGTAAAGAGCCTGTATAACCTTGGGCATGTTCTGAACCTGACCGTGGCATCTCAGACAGCTACCGTCAGGCACCACTGCGGAGGCATAAACAAAGTACCTCTCCCCTCTGTAGTTTACTATGTCTGAGTATTCCCTGTGTGTTGAATTTCTCATGAAATTTATCACCCCCGCTTCCAGCTCGTTGGGTTCGTCCTTTGGGTTTAGGGGATTGAAAGCCACCTGCCTGAGGCTAAAGTTGGGAAGCTCCTCGCTAACTTTTTTGAAGATGGACGCAGTAAAAAAGCTGGAAGACTGCCCCTCAAGTATAAAGTCCTCCTTAGAGCAACCGCTTGCCAAAAGCTCATCAATCTTTGGTCTTAAAGTGCTTCTCACGTACTCCCTTGAAGCTTTGGTAAAGGTCATGGCGGTTTTTATCTTCTCCTTTGTGGTCTCTTTGGCAGTTTCTATGGTGTTTTGATAGGAGTAAAAGCCTACTACTAAACCTAACACTGTCCCCAGAAGTATCACAGGTAGTCCCACCTTCCACCTTATGCTTTTGGGCAAAGGTAACCTCATGTTAACAACCTCCTCGCTTTTTCTAAAAATTTACTGGCATGTGCGCTATCTGGGATCTCCATGTAAAGCTCCTCTATCAATCTTTTGAGATCCTCCTCTCGCATCTGTCTTTCTGAATATCCCTTTTCCTTCAGTATTTTACTCCACAGCAGTGCTCCTATTGGTCCTATCTCCTCTATAAAGTAAGATCTTATCAATCTTACCTTTTCTTCTTCTACATAAGTACTTTCAGAGGGGGAAGGCTCTTGAGTGTAAAACTCAACTTCCATGGCTGGAAAGGTCTCTCTTACTTGAAGGCTGTATAAGAAAAAGGTATTTTTAGTGCCTGGGCTTATTTCAAGGCTCCGATTTTCTATCTGGTCCATCATGTGAGCAAGTCTCAAAAGGAAAGTGCCTTTGTAAAAAAATTCGTACATCCTACCTCCTTTTTGGAGATGCACATCAAGAATAGCACTGAGTTTCCTATCACTTACCTCCTTCCTGACTATACCCAGCTCCTCATTACTCCTAAAGGTGTCCTCTATTTCTTTCTTTAGGGTATTCATAGAAGACAAAAACAATGGTAATTCTGGCTCTGTGGCATAAACTGCTATGCAATCGCCATCCTTATCAATACTGATCCTTTGGCGTGTGCCTATGGTATAAGTGTTATCGTGGTAAGAGCATATGGCAAGTCCCTTCTGGAACATGATCATGTGCGTAAACCCTCTTCTGCTGCAAAGCACCAAATAGCCATCTAAGTGGGACCGTTTTACCTGCTCCATAAGTCCGCTGATATTAACATGAGAAAACTTCATGCAGGTGAGAAACTCGTGTCCATAAGACACAAAGTTGTAAGGACACGGTGGGGTCCTCTGCTGGTCTCTGAAAGTGATTAAATTAATAAGGGACACCTCATAAAAAGAGACAGTCCCAGCATTACTTTTTGGCTTGTAATTTTCTACATCTAAATTATTTATACTTCCATCTCTATCTATGCTTACACCCCATATGGGTTGGCCTTCCGCATACAGTATGTAGTCATCCAGATTCCAGTAAGATATCTTGAAATATCCTGTGAGCTTCTTTGTAATAACCTCCTCAAAGAGTTTTCTTAAGTCCACCGCCTCCAAACTGAGTTCTTTATAGAGCGCTACTCTTTCCATGTTTGGCAACCAGTATGTTTTTTATTATCTTTACAAAGGTTTCTAAAACACCCTTGCCTTCTATAGCCACAGATTCTACATAGTCGGTATCCCATGGATTGAACATCATCTGCATGTCATCAATGGGCATAGCGCTGGGAAGATCCCTCTTATTGTACTGCACCACCACAGGGAAATGTAGGAGGTCATGCCCTTGCTCCTTTAGGACCGCTGCAGTTTCTCTCATCACAAGAAAGTTAACCTCTTTTCTTTCTACACTGCTATCCACTACAAAGACTAATCCATCAACACCCTTTACTATAACCTTTCTGAGAGGATGAAGCCTGAACTGACCGGGTGTTGTCATGATCTTTACATCCATCTCCACGCCCTCTATGTTGAGGCTGCTAACAAACATTTCTACAAAGAGGGTTCTCTGCTCGTCGGTTTCCATGCTGACAAATTCCCCCTTCGCCAGTCCTCTTTCCTTTAGTATCTCGTAGAGCTTCTTCACATTGGTGCTTTTACCTGCAAGGCTTGAGCCAAAGTAAACCACCTTGAGCTTCATCTCATAGGCCTACCAGCTTACTTAACTTCTCTTCAAGACTTTTTACATCCACCTTTACCGTTTTAACTGGTACGAGTTTTACACTGGAGAATATCTCTTCAAGCTCTTGAGAAGCATCTCTCAAAAAGAGCCTTACGCTTCCCAAGGCTACGCCTTTATCCACCATTATACCTATGAGGAATCTTGGTTTTATTGCCTTTATTACCACATCAACCTTTTTGCCCTCAAACTGCAAAATGTCCAGCTCTTCTACAGATAGCATCTTTGACATTTCAGCTGCCGCACCAAACATTCCACTGATTAAGCTTGCTATAAATTCCGCTCTGTCTTCGTCTATCCTTTTGCCCTTTAAGCTTATGATCCTACCTGCATCATCAGCAAGAATGACAAGCTCCGCAGATGTTTTAGAAAAAAGATTTTTAAGCACCTCATCCAGCTTAGCCTTTGTATCCTGGTCAAGCTCATACTCTACAAGGTCAAGCTCCATAATTCCCCCCTTTCTTATAATATAAGGGCTAACTCAGTATGTAGCCTTTATTTTAGCCAGATGGTTTATCTCCTCCCTCAGCTCAGGATACAGGGGAAACTGTTCACACATTTCTATAACTTCCTGTCTAACATACTCAATTACCTTCTCGTCTCCTATGTTTTTTATCACCTTTGATATTAGCCTTGCAATGATCCTCATTTGGTCTTCTTTCATCCCCCTTGTGGTCATGGCTGGTGTGCCGAGCCTTATGCCGCTGGTCTTAACAGGTGGCAGTGGGTCAAAGGGCACCGCATTTTTGTTAACAGTAATGTTGGCTTTCCCGAGTGCCTCTTCCACTTCCCTGCCGGTGAGTCCCGTGTCTCTGAGGTCCAAAAGCACTATGTGGCTATCTGTTCCACCGGAAACTACCTTAAACCCCTCTTTTATAAACTCCTCCGCCAGCACCCTGGCATTAGCTACAACCTGTCTGGCATACTCCTTAAACTCCTGGCTCATAGCTTCTTTGAAGGCTACCGCTTTTGCGGCTATAACATGCATGAGGGGTCCACCCTGAATGCCCGGAAATACCGACTTGTCTATGTCCTTGGCAAACTCTTTTTTACAGAGAATAAAACCGCTTCTGGGTCCGCGCAGGGTCTTATGGGTGGTGGAGGTGACAAAGTGGGCGTAAGGCACGGGGTTAGGGTAGACTCCACCTGCTATTAGACCCGCATAGTGTGCCATATCCACCATAAGGTAGGCTCCCACGCTGTCTGCTATCTCCCTGAGCTTTGCCCAGTCTATCACCCTTGGGTAGGCTGAGGCTCCACCCACTATTAACTTTGGCTTGTGCTCCTTTGCAAGTCTGTAGAGCTGGTCGTAGTCTATGAGGTGTGTCTCTGGATGCACTCCGTAGTAGACCGCGTTGTATATCTTTCCCGAGAAATTAACTTTGGCACCGTGGGTCAGATGCCCACCGTGGGAGAGGTCCATTCCCATAATGGTATCTCCGGGCTTTAGCACCGCCATGTAAACAGCCATGTTTGCCTGTGTGCCTGAATGAGGCTGTACATTGGCATGCTCCGCATCAAAGAGAGCTTTTGCTCTTTCTATAGCCAGGTCCTCTGCTATATCAACAAACTCACACCCACCGTAGTATCTCTTGTGAGGTAATCCTTCCGCGTACTTGTTGGTCATCACAGACCCCTGAGCCTCCATCACCGCAAGGGATGTGAAGTTTTCGGAAGCTATGAGTTCCAGGTGGTAAAACTGTCTCTCGTACTCTTTTACAATAGCCTCGTAAATCTCCGCGTCGGTATTAAAAAGGTGTCTCATTTGATAAAATTATAGTCCAAATGCAAAAACCGTGGGAAGGAAGATTCAGGGAAAAAACGCAGGAGTTTGTTGAAAAGTTTACCCAATCGGTGAGTTTTGACAAGAGGCTTGCTCTTGAGGACATTGAGCAAAGTTTGGCTCATGTAAAGACTCTTCTCAGAGCTAAAGTGCTGTCGCAGGAAGAAGCTGATACCCTCAAAAAGGCTCTTGAAGAGATAAAGCAGGACCTTCAGAGAGGTAACTTCCAGCTTAGAGAGGAGTTGGAAGATGTTCATATGAATATAGAGGCTGAGCTAACAAGAAGGATAGGAGAGTTAGGAGGAAAGCTCCACACTGCCAGGTCAAGAAACGACCAGGTGGCTACCGATGAGAGGCTATACATAAAGAGGGAAATAAAGGAGTGCATAAGGCACCTTAAGGATATGAGAAGAGAGCTTATCAGACTTGCAGAAAACTCTCTGGAGATAGTTGTCCCTGCATATACGCACCTTCAGAGGGCACAACCTATAAGGCTTTCCCATTACTTCTTAGCATACAGGGAGATGTTTTTAAGTGATGAGCTGAGGTTTGTAGATGCTTACAGGAAGGTGGATGCTCTGCCTTTAGGCTCTGGAGCCGTTGCAGGCGTTGACTTTCCCCTGGATAGGTTTTTTACGGCGGAGGAACTGGGCTTTAGGACTCTTGTCAGGAATTCCATTTATGCTACTGCCGACAGGGATTACATTCTGGATACGCTGTATGCGTGTGCCACCGTGGGCACACACCTTTCAAGAATGGCTGAGGACCTCATACTTTGGTCAACGGAGGAGTTTGGATTTGTAGAGCTTCCTGACAGGCTATGCACAGGAAGTTCTATAATGCCACAGAAGAAAAATCCAGACATTTTGGAACTCATAAGGGGTAAAACCGGAAGGCTTTATGGTAATCTCATATCCCTATTTACCGTCCTTAAAGGTCTTCCAATGGCTTACAACAGGGACCTCCAAGAAGACAAAGAACCCCTCTTTGATAGCCTTGATACGGTCAAAGCTTGTATAAAAGGTATGACTTTGGTGCTGGAGGGTATGAGCGTAAGAGCAGAAAGAATGATGCCTCAGCTGGGTGATCCCATGGTGGCTACAGACCTTGCCAACTATCTGGTAAATAAAGGTCTGCCCTTCAGGGAAGCCCACCGCACAGTGGGAAATCTTATAGCTTATCTTATTTCTGAGGGTAAAAGCCTCAAAGACCTAAACCTCAAAGACTTAAAAGAATTTTCCTCCCTATTTGAGGAGGACGCTCTAAAGCTCCTTGACCCAAAATGGGTAGCAGACAGGAGGAAAACTTACGGAGGAACAGCCAAAGAAGAGCTGCTCAGACAGATAGAGATAGCAAAGAGAGAAGAAGGCATATAACATGTACATATACCTGATAACCTTTGGAAGCATAGAAAAGAGACTTCTCTTTGCAACTGCCAAGAGCATAAAGGAAACTTTCGGTTTTGATGTGAGGCTATCTTGGGTGGCATCTGGCTTCAGGCATGCGTATGACCCTATAAGGAAACAGTACAGAGGAGAAAAGATCCTTGAGTATCTTTCTACTCTTTACTATCCAGAGCTTCTAAAAATGGTAGCCCTTATAGATGCAGACATTTACGAAAACGGCTTTAACTTCGTATTTGGTCTTGCAAAGCTCTCTGGTAGAGAGGCAGTGGTAAGCACCTTTAGACTTTTGTCCTCGGATGAAAGCCTCTTTTTTGAGAGGGTTTCAAAGCAGATCCATCACGAGCTTGGACACACTTTTGGTCTTACTCACTGCGATAATCCCAAGTGCGTCATGAGTTTTTCAAGGTCCGTCTTGGATATAGACAGCAAGAGCAAGAGCTTCTGTGAGAGTTGCGGGATGAGACTAAAGACTGCTCTTTCCCAACTTGCCCTCTGAGTATAGACTGCTTAGCCACACATAGCTGATAAGAAACCACACTACGCAAACGCCAACCGCGGATAAAAGGAGGTAAAGCACTCCGTACTTGAGGACAAGCCCGCCCCAAAGACCTCCCACAAAAGCTCCCAAAAACTGATTGGTGTTAAAAAATCCCAAAGATAGCCCCCTGATATCTCTGTGGGTAAGCTTGGTAAGGAGAGAAGGCACCAAAGGCTCCAAAAGATGAAAACCGATAAAGAAAAAGAAGACCAGAGCAACGCCTCCCCAGAAACCCCTTATAAGGTCGTAAACTAAAAAGCCGGCAAGTATGGAGAGAATGCCTGTAAGATACACCTCTTTAAATTTGCCTCTCTTTTCTGCCACTATAGTGGAAGGCACCATAATCATGAGGGATATAAGAACCGCAGGCAAGTATATCTCCCAGTGTCTTGGTTTGGGAAAGTGGTAAGTGTATACCAGCTCGTAGGGTATAACGGTAAATATGGCAACCAAAAAGGCGTGGAGTATTCCTATGGAGAAGTTTAGTATAAGCTGGTTTCTGTCTGTAAGCAGTAGAGTAAAGTTTTTGAGCGAGGGTCTTATCTCTCTGTCTTTGGCATGGATCTTTGGCTCTGGTATGAAAAAAGCCAAGTAGAGAGTTGCCACAAGGCTCAAGAAGGCTGTTAGAAAGAAGAGAAAGGGAACACCTATGTATCCAGCCAGCAGTGGAGCAAAGGTTATGCTAAGAGCAAAAACTATACCTATGGAGGCACCTATGTGGGCAAAAGCTCTAGTTCTTACTTCCTCTCTTGTAAGGTCCGCAGCAAGAGCTATCATGGCAGAAGACACAGCACCAAATCCCTGTATAAACCTTGCCAAGACCATACTCCATATGTTGGTGGCAAGTCCACCCATAAGGCTCCCAATTATGTAGGTGATCATGCCAAACACAATAACAGGCTTTCTGCCATACTTATCAGAAATGTATCCAAAGGGTATCTGCAGAAAAGCCTGCGCAAAGCCATATATGCCAATGGCAAGACCTATAAGCTGAGGAGAAGCACCTTCAAGAGTCTTAAGGTAAGGCGAAAGAACGGGCAGGAGTAAAAAAAGACCCAGCATCCTTACAGCCACCGCAAAGGTGATGCCCAAGACAGCCTTTATCTCTTGAGGTGTAAACTCTTTAAGCATGAGCATACCTCCAACGAAACTATATGGCTCCTTTTGTGGAAGGAAGGTCCACACCACGCACCAAAGTAGCATCCTTTAGAGTTCTTGCAAAGGACTTAAAGCACGCCTCTGCCACATGGTGAAGTATCCTACCGCTTATAACCCTCATGTGGAGGGTGCTTTTGGATGAGAGAGCAAAGCCCTTGAAAAACTCCCATATGAGTTCAAAGTCAAAATCCGTTATCTTACCCCTGAGGTTCAGGTCTTCATAAAAGAAGAGAGGTCTGCCTGAGATGTCCACACTGCTCAGCACAAGGGCTTCATCCATAGGTATTATACTGTAGCCAAACCTGCTTATACCCCTTTTATCACCGAGGGCTTTTTCAAAAGCTTCCCCAATAACTATTCCCACATCCTCCACCGTGTGATGGTGTGAGACATGCACATCTCCCTGAGCATAAACCTTTAAGTCAAAACCTGAGTGCTTAGAAAAGGTTTCCAGCATATGGTTCATAAAGCCTACGGGAGTCTCCACCTGATAAGAGCCAGAGCCATCAAGATTTATATAAACCTCTATCTTTGTCTCCTTGGTTTCTCTTACTGCTTTAGCTTCTCTCATAACTTATGTATTCTACCACGAAATCTTTTAAGCTTTCCTGCGGGTCGGTGTAGTATACCTTCTCCGAAAGGTCAAGAAGGTGAAGCCTATGAATAAGGTTTTTCAAATCCTTTAGCTTAAACTTCTCCAGGTATGTTTTAAAACTGTGCTTGAGGTAAGGATTAGTTATGCCAAGCTCGCTAAAAGCTTTATCTATATCGTATCCGTTCTCAACAAGGTATGCACACACAAAGAGCTTTAGAGCGTAATTTACCAATACAGCCTGTATCTGCAAAGCTGGCACCCCCCATCTTACAAGGGAAGAGAGAGAGTTAAGAGACTTTTCTAAGTCCTTGGTGTAAAAGGCATTTATAAAGTCAAAAACTGTGTACTCTATATTGGAGATGCAAATAGCTTTTACATCCTCAAGGGTAATCCTTTCATCTGCGTAAAGTATCAGCTTATCCACTTCGTTTTTTAGCTCCATAAGGTTATAAGAGGTTATCTCCAGAAGGTAATCAAGGGCTGAGTCATCTATCTGCTTTCCCTCTTTAACAAATCTGTTTTTAACCAGCTCTCTTATCTTCCTCTTGTCTGGACTCTTTGCTTCAAGCAAGTCTCCTATGCTGAGCAAGGTCTTTAGTGGCTCCTTTTCAAGCTGTTGCTTGCTTAGTTTTTCTGAAATGACAAAAAACACGCTGGAGTTATTTAGTTTTTTTGCCAAAGAAGTAAAGTATTTACCGTCTTTTACTCCTTTGAAAAGCTCCTCTGCGTTTTTTATCACAAATGCTCTCTTTTTTTTGATAAACATCTCGCTTTCTGTGATGGACAGCAAAGACTTCCTATCTAATTCATCACCCCACAGGATTTTAACATGGTAAAGGCTTGAGAGTTTGTCAATGAAAGCTTTTAAAACATACTCGTCCTGTGCTTGTATGACATTTAAGGGTTTTATCTCCCTACTTTCTAAGTTTTTTTGGTACTCAAGCAGGTTCATCAGGAGTGCATAGCTTTTAAGAAGTCTCTGTTGGTCTTGAATTTCTTGAGCTTGTCCAGGAGAAATTCCATAGCCTCTATGGCATCCATGGTGGCAAGGAACTTTCTGAGCACCCAAACCCTTTGAAGCTCCCAATCTTCCAAAAGAAGCTCCTCCTTTCTGGTACCTGATTTTTCTATGTTTATAGCCGGGAATATTCTCCTCTCCATCAATCTCCTATCCAGGTGTATCTCCATGTTGCCCGTGCCTTTAAACTCTTCGTATATAACATCGTCCATCTTGGAACCTGTTTCTATGAGAGCGGTGGCTATTATGGTAAGGGACCCACCTTCCTCTATGTTTCTTGCCGCACCAAAGAACTTTTTGGGTCTTTGGAGGGCTGTTGCTTCTATACCTCCCGTCAAAACTCTTCCCGTAGGAGGAGTTACCGCATTGGATGCTCTGCCAAATCTGGTCATGGAGTCAAGAAGTATCACCACATCTTGCTTAAGCTCTACCAATCTCTTTGCCTTTTCTACTACCAACTCAGCCACCTGCATGTGCCTTTCGGGTGGCTCGTCAAAGGTGGATGCTACCACCTGTGCACCTTCTCCTACTATCCTTCTCATCTCTGTAACTTCCTCAGGTCTTTCGTCTATGAGCAGGATGATGAGGTGAACTTCCGGATGGTTCTGGATGAGGGCTCTGGCTATCTTCTGAAGCAGGACTGTTTTTCCAGCTTTGGGTGGAGCTACTATAAGACCTCTCTGTCCTTTCCCTATGGGCGTCAAAAGACTTATGACTCTGGTGGATAGCTCTGTGGGAGATGTCTCCAAGTTGAACCTTTCGGTGGGGTGATAAGGCGTCAGTTTTTCAAATACAGGTCTTGACTTTAAGACCTCCGGGTCTGGGGGTAGACCGTTGACAGACTCTATCTTTATAAGAGCCTGATACTTCTCCTTTTCTTGTGGAGGCCTTGCAAAGCCTATTATGGTGTCTCCAGTCCTCAGCCCAAACTTCTTTATTTGGGAAGGCGATACATAAACATCAGTAGAACTTGGCATGTAATTGTTCTCAGAACTCCTTATAAAGCCATAACTTTCTGGCAGTATCTCAAGGACACCTTTTATAAAGTTGAGTCCCTCCTCTTTCGCCTGCGTGGCAAGGATCTTCTCTATAAGCTCCTCCTTTCTAAGACCAGTTACTCTGGAAAGGTCAAATTCTCTTCCTATCTTTTGAAGCTCTCCGAGGGACATTTTTTTAAGCTCCTCATAAGAGTAAACCTTTTTTTCTTGAGTGGTTTGTGTTTCCTGCTCCATATCAATCCTCCTTTCTTATTTTCCTATGCAAAATCTTGAAAAGATAGCGCTTAGTACGTCCTCCGTTGTAATGGCTCCCACCATTTCATCCAAATAAACAAGAGCTTCTCTAAGCTCCAAGGCAAGGATCTCTGGGGATATATCTTGCTTTTCCAAGCTATGTATGAGAGGCTCTATTATTTCTAAGGACTTTTTTAGCAACTGAGCATGGCGTGCCGACACATAAACCTTCATCCCTTCATAACCAAAAACACCCAACTTTTCCAACATCACCTTTTTCAGGTCTTGCATACCATCTCCCATCTTGGCGCTGACCCTAACACCATCCGGAAAGATCTTTGCAATAGAAGGGTCTAACCCCAGGTCCACCTTGTTCAGTACCTTTATGTGATCCCTTTGCTTAACTAAATTATAAACATCCCAATCGTCTTTTTCAAGGGGTTTTGAAGCATCCACTACAAAAAGCACCATGTCAGCACTATTAATGCTATCTATGCTTCTTTTTACTCCTATGCTTTCTACTACATCTTCAGTCTCTCTTATGCCCGCAGTGTCTATGAGGTTTATCGGCACCCCTTCCATGTGAAGCTCTTCACTGAGAAAGTCTCTGGTGGTACCCGGCACTTCTGTAACTATTGCTCTCTCTCTTCCAAGTAGTGCATTAAACAGCGAGGATTTACCTACATTGGGCTTGCCTACTATTGCCAAGTTTATACCTTTTCTTAATAGCTCGCCCGCTTTAACTGTTGACATAAGGGTTTCTATGCTGTTTTGCACTTCTTTAAGCACCTGGAGTATCTCCTCCCTGCTGATGGTGGGAATGTCCTGCTCGGAGAACTCTATGTCCGCTTCTACATAAGCCAGAAGCTGTATAAGCTTTTCTCTGAGAGAGTTTACATACTTGGAAAGCTCTCCCTGAAGCTGTCTTATAGCCACTTTTCTTGCAAGGTCCGTTTTGGCGTTTATAAGGTCTGCAACAGCCTCTGCTTGTGTCATGTCAAGTTTACCGTTTAAAAAAGCCCTCTTGGTAAACTCTCCCGGCTCTGCAAGCCTTATGCCCTCCTTTAAAAACAGCTCAAGGGCTCTTTTGAGTATAAGGGGGTTCCCATGAAGGCACATCTCTATCATATCCTCACCCGTGTAAGATGCGGGAGATTTGTAGTATATGAGCACCCCCTCATCCAGCACCTGACCGTCTTCATCCAGAAGTGCAAAAAAGTGAGCATAGCGAGGTTTTATCTCTCCCTTTGTGCGTACGTACTTTTTCACCTTTTCAAGCACACCCAGACCAGAGATCCTTATCATTCCTATAGCACTCTCACCGTAAGGCGTGGCTATGGCAATTATAGGCTCTCTTTGTTTTACCATCTGCGATTGCTATCTGTGTGCTTATTAAGATAGTGCTTTCTGGAAAATTTTCAAGCTAAATAGGATTTTATCTTATCAAGAGCCTTTTTTATGCCTCTTACTGCTTGCCTTATGCGGTGCTCGTTTTCCACAAGGGCAAACCTAACATAGCCTTCTCCGTACTCCCCAAAACCTATCCCAGGTGAGACAGCCACCTTTGCCTCCCTCAGAAGGAAAAGAGAGAAGTCCAGAGAGTTCATACCTACTTCTTCCGGCACCTTTGCCCACACAAACATGCTTCCCTTTGGTTTTTTCACCTCCCAGCCAACTCTGTTTAGACCCTCCACCAGCACATCCCTTCTTCTTCTGTATATCTCTCTGTTTTTTTCCACCACTTCGTATGGGCTCTCAAGAGCTATTATGGATGCCACCTGTATAGGTGTGAAAACACCGTAGTCCAGATAGCTCTTAAGGTGGGCAAGGTTTTTTATGAGCATTTCATTGCCTACCACAAAGGCTACTCTCCAGCCTGCCATAGAAAAACCCTTTGACATAGAGTAGAGTTCCACTGCCACATCCAGCGCACCCTCCACCTGAAGGATGCTGGGAGGCGTGTATCCGTCAAACCCAAGGTCTGCGTAGGCAAAGTCATGCACTATCCATATGCCTTCCTGCTTGGCGAGTTTTACCACCTCTTGGAAAAACTCCAGGTCCACACATAGCGTGGTGGGGTTGTGAGGAAAGCTAAGAACTACAGCTTTGGGCTTTCTGAAGGAGGTCTTTATAAGGTCGTAAAGTCTCCTCAAAAAAACCTCAGGAAAGTCCTCTTCCGGAAGGATAGGTACAGATATGGCATCACCACCACATATGATGGGTGCATAGTAGTGAATGGGGTAAGTAGGATTGGGGACTATCACTGTATCTCCGGGCTCCAGCATGGCAAGCATTAGGTGTGAGTATCCTTCCTTCGCACCTATGGTCATTATGGCGTTTCTCTCGGGGTCTAACTCCACACCGTAGCGTCTCTTGTAAAAATCGCATATGGCTTTTCGAAGTCTGGGTATTCCCTTGGATGCAGAGTATCCGTGTACATTGGGTCTGTTGGCAACTTCACAGAGTTTGTCTATTATGTGCTGAGATGGTGGTATATCTGGATTTCCCATGCCCAGGTCCACTATGTCCTCACCCTCTCTTCTTAGCTGGTACTTTAGCTCATTGACCATAGCAAACACATACTTGGGTAGTTTCTTTACCTTTGGAAACATCCACTCTTCACTCATTTTCCGCTTCCTCTTCCAGCTCCTTACAGTTTATACACATGGTGGTTACTGGTCTTGCCTTTAGTCTCTCGTAAGGTATTTCTTTACCGCAGTTCTCGCATATGCCGTAAGTAAAGTTTTCCATCTTCAAAAGAGCATAATCTATCTTTCTGAGGAGCTTAAGCTCTCTGGTTTTCACCCTCTGGAGCTGAAGGTAGCGTTCTGTTTCTATGTTAGCTCTGTCTATCTCATCCCCACCCTCAAAAGTCACATTGGAAGGGTCCTTTATCTGCTGGTCCGCTGACTTTATGACCTTCTCCCTCATGGAAAGGAGAAGCTGCTTAAGCTCTTTTATCTGTTCTTCCGTTAAGTGGTGCATAGATTAATTATAAATGATCAAAGTTGTGCTAACCAGAAGTGAGGAGGATATACAAAAAGACAGAGAGCTTTTTGAGAGGGAAGGGTTTGTGGTAATCCCATTACCTCTTATAAAAACTGAGCCTGTTGAGTTCGAGCTTCTGGAGGATGACTTTGACTTTGTTGTTTTTCCCAGTGCTAAAGCGGTAAATTACTTTCTAAGTAGAAGAAGGTTAAAAGGTAACGAAAAGGTCATAGCGGTGGGTGAGGCTACTAAAAAAGCTGTTGAAAGGTATAACTACAGTGTTTATCAAGTTCCAGAAAATTACTACGCTGAAGAGATAAAACTTCTGCTGAAAGGACAGAAAGGTAAGGTGCTTATTCCACGCTCACAGGAAGGTAGAGAGGAGCTTATAAAAGAGCTTGAGAATTTAGGCTTCTATGTAAAAGCTTTAAATGTTTATACCACAAAAGGTGTGCTTTACCAAAAAGAGGAGTTTTTGAAGAAGATATCTGAGGGTGATGTTGTTGTGTTTGCAAGCCCTTCAGCTGTCAGGAGCTTTTTTGCAAATTTGCCAAAGCCTGAGGGTGCAGCTATTTTAAAAGAGAAAAAGGTGGTTTGTATTGGCAAAACTACCAATCAAGAGCTTTTTTCCCTTTGCGGACATTCCGGGCTTTTGCCCGAAAAACCGAGCTTTGAAAGCATTGTAAAACTCTTAAAGTCTCTGGCACAGAGTTTGCAATAAATAAGAGTATGAAACAGCGTACCCTCAAAACGGTTGCCTCCTTTGAAGGTGTGGGTATTCACTCTGGAACAGCATCAGAAATACATATACATCCCGAAGAGGAAGGTACAGGTATCAGGTTTCTAAAAAGCGGTGTTTATATACCTGCCAGCTTTAAATTTGTAGTAAACACGGACCACTCAACGGACCTTGGTAAGGAAGGTATTGTGGTCAAAACTGTGGAACACCTTATGGCAGTACTTTATATGCTTGGCATAAGCAATGCCACAGTTGAGTTTGTTAAAGGTTTTGAGGTGCCAATACTTGATGGGAGTGGATATCACTTTTACAAAGAGTTAAAGGATAAAGTTTTAGAGCAGTCCGAACCTATAGAATTTGTAGAAATCCCGCAAGCTTTTGAAGTAAGAAACCACAGTGGCTATATAAGAGCTTTACCGCACCAACACTTTTCTGCCGTGTATGTGGGTAGCCTTGAGGGTTTTTTTGAGGAAAGGAGGGTGGAATTTAACGGAAATGTAAAGGATCTGGTTTTTGCAAGAACTTTTTGCTACGACCACGAGCTTGAGCACCTGCTTAAAAAGGGTCTGGCAAGAGGAGGGAGCCTGCAAAATGCCCTGCTTCTTGGCAAAGGCTTTGTTTACAACCAAGGTGGTATGAGGTCCAAAGATGAGCCTTTAAGGCACAAACTCCTTGACCTAATAGGTGACCTTGCCCTTTTTGGCAAAAGAATAAAGGCTCACATCGTATCCTATAAAGGTGGTCATACCCTCAATCACAGGTTTCTTTCGGAGCTGGATAGGTTTTTAAGCAGCACATCAGACACTACCTTTGCATCTTCTTCCGTATCAACGCCGTGATAGTAGTTTTCTGTAAGAAGCACCTTTATCTTTACACCTGCTTCTAAGAGTCTTAGCTGTTCTAAGGATTCAAGCTTTTCAAGTTTCCCCTGCTTTAAAGAGGTAAACTCAAGCAATGTTTCTTTCCTAAAAGCGTATATACCTACATGCTTTAGGGGATAAAGGTCCGATGCCTGTTTCATATACGGGATGGGGCTTCTGGAAAAGTAAAGAGCTGTTCCATCTTCCGCCAAAACCACCTTTACAGAGGCAGGGTCTTTATAAAACTCCTGGTCCTTTCTTGCCAGCGTGGCAACCGAAAACTCTTTTAGAGCGTCAAAGAGCCTTTTTATATCCTCCTGATAAACAAAAGGTTCATCTCCCTGATAGTTTATGACATAATCCACATCCAAGTCCCTTATGGCATAAGCTACTCTATCGCTACCTGAAGGAAGGTCCGAAGGTGTATAAACTATCTTAACGGGAAGGTCCTTTACCACATTTGCTATTTTCTCGCTGTCAGTTGCCAAAAACACCTCTTCACCAGTTTTTAAGCATCCTTCTACCACCCACCTGATGAGAGGCTTGCCAGCCAGAAGAAAGAGAGGCTTCTCTTTTAGCCTTGTAGAGTCAAGCCTGGCAGGTATTACTATAGCCTTTCTCACCATTTTTTATTATATGACTTTTTTCATATTGCAAATAATTTTCATTTACTTATAATACTCAATAACAAAACTTTAAGGAGGTTAAAGATGATGGTAGGAAAGAAAGTTCCCAACTTTGAGCTGGAGGTTTACGACCCCCAAAAGGGTGGCTTTGGTAAGGTTTCCTTGCAAGATATGCGAGGCAAGTGGGTGGTACTTTTCTTCTATCCGGCGGATTTTACCTTTGTGTGTCCCACGGAGCTTGCTGACCTTGCGGAAAAATACCAAGAGCTGCAAGAGCTGGGTGTAGAAGTAATATCCGTCTCCACGGACACTAAGTACGCACATCTGGCATGGCACAGAAGCGAGAAGCTCCTTGAGAAGGTAAGGTTTCCCATGGGTGCTGACCCAACTGGCAGAGTCTCAAGACTCTTTGGTATTTATGACGAAGAAAACGGGCTTGCTCTTAGAGGCACTTTTATAATAAATCCTGAGGGTGTCCTTGTGGGGTCTGAGGTAAACTTTTACAATGTGGGTAGAAATGCGGAGGAGCTACTAAGAAAAATGAAGGCAAATGTGTATCTTATGCATCATCCTGAGGAAGCTTGCCCTGCCAAGTGGACGGAGGGCAAGAAGACGCTAAAGCCTTCGGAGGAGCTGGTAGGCAAGGTCTACCAAGCACTCAGTTAGGTATATATTTAAATTGCTGGAGGTTAAAGTATGGAGTTAAGCCTGGATTTCAAGACGGACAAGGTTTACGATGTGGTAATAATCGGTGCCGGTCCTGCCGGCGCCTCTGCGGCCATATACACATCAAGGGCAGGGCTTTCAACACTGGTGCTTTACAGAGCTGAAGCGGATGGTGCCTTGGGAGTCACCCAGCAGATAGAAAACTATCCGGGTATTAGAGGACCAATATCTGGCTACGAGCTTCTAAAACTTATGAGGGAGCATGCCAAAGCCTTTGGTGCAGAGTTTGTAAGAGGGAAGGTGATAGCTACAGACCTTTTAAATGAGGTCAAAAAGGTATACACAATAGATGGCAGGGAGTTTAAAGCAAGAGCCATAATAATAGCTTCGGGCGCAATGGAAAGAACCAACAAATACAAAGGCGAAGAGGAGTTTCTTGGAAAAGGTGTATCTTACTGCGGTGTGTGTGATGCGGCGTTTTTCAAAAACAGACCCGTTGCAGTAATAGGTGAGGACGATTATGCTTTGGAAGAGACGGAGTTTATAGCTCGCTTTGCCAGCAAGATATATCTTGTGGTGCCTTCCAGCAGGATAAAGGCACCTCCAGAGATAATAGAGGAAGTGCAGTCAAAGGAGAAGGTCAGCATCCTACTACACCACAGAGTACTGGAGATAGTAGGAACTTCTCTGGTGGAAGGACTAAAAGTGCAAGATGTGAAAACGAAAGAGATCAAACTGCTTGAGGTGGATGGCGTTTTTATATTTCTTGGAGGAAACAAACCATCGGTGGACTTCCTCATGAACCAGGTAGAGATGACGGATGAGCATTGCATAGTGGTAAACGAGGAGATGATGACTTCTGTACCGGGTGTCTTTGCCGCAGGCGATGTGCTTTGCACCAACATAAAGCAGGCAGTTATTGCAGCAGCTGATGGGGTAAAGGCAGCTCTTGCGGTGGATAAGTACCTCAATAAAAAAGCCAAGATCACATCCCAGTGGTGAAAAGCATAAGGCTTTTAAGGTCTGCCTACTGCTTCGAGGAGTTTGTTTAGATTCTCAAGCGCTTCAAGAGTTTTCTTTGCTTTGAGTATCTCTATGCTTATGACCTTTCCGTCCTTTGAGTAGTCAAATATAACATTGGGAAGGACTTCCTCGCTCTCCTCTGCTTTGTCTTCTACGAGAATTATAGTCAAGGCATCAACTTCTGGGTCATAAAACATCTTCACCGCCTAAACCTCCTATCAAAAAAAAGCAGTAATAATAATCTTATCTTTAGGATTTACTACCACTCTTAAAAATCTATTTCCAAATTCGGGAATTTTCTTCCAAAGTCTCACCTCTTCTTCCGAGACTTCCTCAACAAACTCTGGTTCCAAGATGACTCTCGCTATCCATTCAGTTTTGATAAAAGACCTTATACCACTCAGATATCTTTCTAAATGCTTGGAAATCTTATAACCCAAAACTTCCATTCTGTTGGAGAGCTTTATTCTTATGATAAAATATCTCCCATGGAAAGGTTTCATCACCCCCATAGCGATGATGCTTTGGAAGTTCTAAAGGATGCCCAAGTGGTGGCGGTTGTGGGTATCTCCCCCGACCCAGAAAGACCATCTTACTATGTTAGTGAAAGACTCATCAGCAAAGGTAAGCACAGAGTTTACTTTATAAATCCCAAGTATGCAGGTCAGGAGATACTGGGAATTAATGTACTGCCTTCACTATCAGATGTGCCAGAAAAGATAGACATAGTTAATGTTTTTAGAAATCCAGCTCATATAGAACCTATACTTGAGGAAGCTATAAAGATAGGTGCCAGGTGTGTGTGGCTCCAGCCCGGCTGTGAGAACCATGAAATTATAGAGAGGTACAAGGACAAAATAAAGATAGTCTGGAATGCCTGCATAGGTGTGGAAGCGGGATACCTTTAAAAAACCACCAGGTTGTCCCTATGTATGGCTTCTTCTTTGTTAGTCTTGAGTATAGTTTTAACCTCCTGCCCTCTTCTTCTCATAACTTTTATTAGCTCGTCCGAAGAGAAGCTAACCTTTCCCTTACCCACCAGATACCCTTCTGGCAGACAGATGCTTACTGTATCTCCTCTCTCAAACACACCCTCCACCTTTACTATTCCTGCGGGCAGAAGGCTTTTACCATCCTTCACAGCCTTATAAGCCCCATAATCTATGTATATGATCCCTTTTGGCTCCTCCATCATAGCTATAACCTTCTTTCTGCGCTTTAGAGGTTTTTCTGAAGGCTTAAAGTAAGTACCACAAGTCTTTAGCTCCCTGACTTTTAATAAACTGTCTTCTTTGCCAGTGATGATAACATGCACCCCCAAGCTGAGGGCTATTCGTGTAGCAGACAGCTTGCTAAACATTCCCCCCGTGCCAAACTCAGAATTGACACCTCTCACTAAGGCAAATGCCTTCTCAATATCTTCCACATAAGGCACTATTTTGTCTTGCTGATCCCTTAACCCCCCTGCGGTGGAGAGTATCACCAAAAGTTCAGCATCCATCATAAAAGCCGTATGAACCGCAAGAAAGTCGTTGTCTCCAAACACCAGCTCCGATACAGCTACGGTATCGTTTTCGTTTATAACTGGAATAGCACCAAGCCTCATCATCTCTTCTATGGCGTTTTTGCTGTTATAAAATTTGGCTCTTTCCTTGAAAACATCGGATGTTAAAAGCACCTGTGCGGGAATGAGCCCGTAGTTGGAAAAAACCACATCGTATATGTGCATCAGATACGCCTGACCCACTCCTGCAAGTGCCTGCTTTAGCACTAAGTTTTTGGGTTTTTCCTTGATACCAAGCTTTTTGGCACCGCACAGGACAGCTCCGGAAGATACAAGCATCACCTCATCTCCCTGCTCTTTCATGGTTTTTATCTCTCTGGCAAGCTTAGAAAGGAAAGAGAGGTCTATATCCCCTTCCTGTGTCTGTATGAGGTTGGATCCTAACTTTAAAACAATTCTCATCAGTTATAATGATAACATCATGAGAGCTGTTATACTTAAAGCCTTTGGAGGTATAGAAAACCTTGAGTATGTGGAAGATTTCCCAAAGCCTGAAATAAGGGAAGATGAGGTACTCATAAGAGTAAAAGCTGTTGCCCTCAATCACCTTGACATCTGGGTAAGGATGGGTGCGCTGGCTGTAAAGCCTGAGCTTCCTCACATACTGGGTTCTGATGTAAGCGGTGTGGTAGAAAAGGTGGGGAGTTTAGTAAGAAATGTAAAGGAGGGAGATGAGGTTATTCTGTCGCCGGGGCTATCCTGCGGTGTGTGTTATGAGTGCCTTTCTGGAAGAGACAACCTGTGCAGGTACTATGATATTCTGGGACTGAAGACAAGGGGAGGTTATGCTGAGTATATTAAAGTGCCGTCAAGGAATGTAATGGCTAAACCCAAGAATTTGAGCTTTGAAGAAGCTGCCAGTTATCCTTTAACATTTCTAACCGTCTGGAACGCTCTTGTTAGGAAAGGAAACATAAAGCCTTACAGTAGGGTGCTAATTTGGGCTGGCTCTTCGGGTGTTGGGGTTGCCGGCATACAGATAGCCAAGCTTATGGGTGCCTTTGTAATTGCTACTGCGGGAAGTGAGGAAAAAGCCAAGAGGTGCAAGGAGCTGGGAGCTGATATAGTGATAAACCACTATCAGGAGGATGTGGTCAAGAGAGTAAGGGACATTTTTAAAGAGGGTGTGGACCTGGTGATGGATCATGTGGGAGAAAAGACTTTTGGAAGGAGTATAGAGTGTCTCAAAAAGGGTGGGAAGCTCGTCTTTTTTGGAACCACCACAGGGAGTAATGCACAGATAGACATAAGGTATGTTTTTGTTAGAGAGATAGAGCTTCTTGGCACTTACATGGGTACAAGCGCAGACCTTTTTAAGATAACAGAGCTTTTTGAGAGGGGTCTTTTAAAGCCCATTGTGGACAGAGTCTTTGACCTTAAATCAGCAAGGGAAGCCCACAGCTACCTTGAGGCTTCCACACACTTTGGCAAAGTTGTGCTTAGAATATAATTTATAGCCATGTTTTCCACCGACGAGATAAGAGAGCTGTTTTTGAGCTTTTTTGAAAAGAAGGGACATGTGCGAGTAAGAAGCGCTCCGCTGGTGCCAGAGTCCGACCCTACTTTGCTCTTTGTAAATGCAGGTATGGTGCCCTTCAAAAATGTTTTCCTGGGTATAGAGAAAAGACCTTACACAAGGGCTGTATCCTGTCAGAAGTGTCTGAGGGTTTCGGGTAAGCACAACGACCTTGAGAGCGTGGGATACACATCAAGGCATCACACCTTTTTTGAGATGCTTGGCAACTTCTCTTTTGGAGATTACTTTAAAAAACAGGCCATAGAGTACGCATGGGAATTTATAACTCAGTATCTTAAGCTTCCTGAGGATAAGCTTTACATAACAGTTTTTGAAGAGGACGAAGAAACTTATCGCATATGGAGAGATGATATAGGGCTTGAAGAGGGTCGCATATGGAAAAGGGGTGAGGAGGATAATTTCTGGCAGATGGGAGATACAGGACCGTGCGGTCCCTCTTCGGAGATACACTTTGACAAAGGTGAAGGTGAAGAAGGAGAAAGATACTTGGAAGTGTGGAACCTGGTGTTTATGCAGTATAACAGGGATGAAAAGGGAAATCTCACCCCACTTCCAAAGCCCAACATAGACACAGGTATGGGACTTGAGCGTATAGCCAGTGTGCTTCAAAAAACAAAAACCAACTACGAGATAGACATCATAAGACCTCTTGTAGCCTTTGGCGAGGAGTTATCCCAAAAAAGATACGGCGAGAGCTTTGAAGTGGATGTAGCCTTGAGAGTTATAGCGGACCATCTAAGAGCCATCACCTTTGCCATAAGCGATGGTGTTCTTCCCTCCAATGTGGGAAGAGGGTATGTTATAAGAAGGATCTTAAGAAGGGCTTTAAGGTACGCATACAAACTCGGTGTGCAAGAGCCATTTCTTTACAGAGGCATTGACCTGGTGGTAGACATTATGAAGAGGGCTTATCCAGAGCTGGAAACCAGCATAGGCTTTGTAAAAAGCGTAGTAAAAGGTGAAGAGGAGAAGTTTATAAACACCTTGAAAAACGCCATGCCTGTAGTGGAAGAGATTATTCATAAGACGCTTGAGGAAGGCAGAAGCTCTATAAGCGGGGCTCAGGTATTTACCCTTTATGACACTTACGGCTTTCCTCTGGACATGCTGGAGGATATAGCAAGAGAGAAAGGGCTTTATGTGGATATGAAAGGCTTTGAAGAACAGATGGAACTTCAAAGAGAAAAGGCAAGAAAACACTTCAAAATTACCTCCAAAGAGGTAAAACCCATTTATGCGCACCTTAAAGAGCTGGGAAAAACTTCCCAGTTTGTGGGATACGACCAGTATCAGGCAGAAACAAAGGTGATAGCCATCATAAAAGACGGGCAGATGGTGTCAGAGCTCAAAGAAGGTGAGGAAGGCGAGCTGGTGCTGGAAAAAACTCCCTTCTATGCGGAAAGGGGAGGACAGGTGGGCGATAAAGGCTTTATAAGAGGAGAGGGGGCTTACTTTATGGTAGAGGACACCCAATCACCTGTGGAGGGCGTAATAACTCACATAGGAAAGCTCATAAAAGGCAGTCTAAAAGTTATGGACCAGGTGCATGCCATCATAGACAGAGAAAGGAGGGAAGACATAAGGAGGAATCATACCGCAACGCATCTGCTTCACGCTGTTTTAAGGCATGTGCTTGGAGATCATGTGCGTCAAGCCGGTTCTCTGGTGAGTGACCAGTATCTTCGCTTTGACTTTACTCACTATGAAGCTCTTGACTGGGATAGGCTCTCAAGAATAGAAGAGCTGGTGAATGAGCACATACGCCAGAACTACGAGGTGAGTGTAGAAGAGACGGATTATACCAAGGCAATAAAAGAGGGTGCCATAGCCATCTTTGAGGAGAAGTATTCGGATAGAGTCAGGGTCATAACGGTAGGTGAGGTGTCAAAGGAGCTGTGCGGTGGAACTCATGTAAGAAGGACTGGGGACATAGGATACTTCAAAATAGTATCTGAGTCTTCGGTAGGTGCTGGAGTAAGGAGGATAGTGGCAAAAACTGGAAGGTGGGCTGTAGAAGATGCCTTTAGAGAGCACAGAATGCTTCAGGAACTTAGCATTAGCCTGGGAGTAAAGCAGGAAGATATCCCCGATGCTATACAGAGACTTGAAAGACAGTTAAAGGAAAAGGAAAAGGAAGTTGCGAGACTAAAAGAACTGCTCCTGGAGCAGATGGTGCAAAAGCAGTTAAAAGAGGAGCTAATAAACGGCATAAGGCTCTATTGGGGATTTTTTGAAGATATAGACACAGAAGACCTCAGAAATACTGCAGACAGGATAAGAAGCTCATCTGAAAACTGCGTGGTGTTTTTTATAACCAAAAAAGGCGAGAGGCTTTCCACGCTGCTGGCTCTGTCTAAGAACCTTGTACCAAAGCTCTCTGCCAAGGAGATGATAAAGGAGGTGGGCAAAGTTTTGGGTGGTGGTGGAGGAGGAAGGGAAGACCTGGCTCAAGGTGGTGGAACCAATCTGCAGGCGGTGGGTAAAGCCATTGAAAGACTGAAGGATTTGATATATATTAGTAGATTTACGGAGGTTTAAAGATGAAGAAGGGTATTCATCCGGAGCTAAAACCAACTACCTTTGTGTGCGGTTGCGGAAACACCTTTACTTTACTTTCCACCAAGGGCGGTACTGTGCATCTTGAGGCGTGCAATCTGTGTCATCCCTTTTACACAGGCAAGCTTAGAATAAAGCCCTTTTACCTTGAAATGGCAGGAAGTGCCAAAGAGGAGTGATGCTCCCTGCGCAGTTGGAAGAGAAGCTGGAGGCTATAGAAAAGAGGTACGAGGAGATCCAAAACCGGCTGAGCTCTCAGGATGTTATAAGGGACAGAGCGCAGTTTGCCAAGCTAAGCAAAGACCTCAAAGACATAGGGGAGGTTGTAGACTTATACAGGCGTTATAAAAAGGTGCAGAAGGACATAAAGGAAGCCCAGGAGCTTTTAAAGTCCAGAGAGTTTGAGGAGCTTGCCAAAGAGGAGATAAAGAGGCTTAAAAGAGAGGAGGAGCGGATAGAAAAAGAGCTAAAAATCCTTATGCTTCCAAAAGACGAGAGAGACTCAAGGAACGTGATCCTTGAGATAAGGGCGGGTGTAGGAGGCGAAGAGGCTGCCCTCTTTGTAGCTGACCTTTTGAATATGTACCAGAAGTACGCCGAGGAGAGAGGCTGGAAGTTTAGCATACTCAGCGCCAACAGGACAGGCTTAGGTGGATACAAAGAAGTGATAGCGCTTATAGAGGGTGTGGGAGCCTACTCAAGACTCAAGTACGAAAGCGGTGTACACAGAGTACAAAGAATCCCTCGTACTGAATCTGGTGGAAGAATACACACATCCACTGCAACTGTGGCGGTTCTTCCAGAGGTGGACGAGACGGAACTTGAGATAAATCCACAGGACCTTAAGATAGAAACCTTCAGAGCCAGCGGTGCTGGTGGACAGTATGTGAATACAACTGAAACTGCGGTGAGGGTCACTCACATACCTACGGGTATAAGCGTAGCGTGTCAGGACGAGAGGTCACAGTTTCAGAACAAGCAGAAAGCTCTGAAGATACTCTATGCCAGACTAAAGGACTTTTACGAAAGGCAAAAGGAAGAAGAGATAGCCAAGGAAAGAAAGATGCAGGTAGGCACAGGCGAGAGGAGCGAAAAGATAAGGACTTACAACTTTCCCCAAGGTAGAGTCACAGACCACAGAATAAACCTAACCCTTTATAAGCTTCATGATGTGCTGGAAGGAAAGCTGGACGAGATCATAGAAGCACTCATACAGCATGACATAGATGAAAAGCTTAAAGCTCAAGTTTGAGGAAGTAGCCTGTAAGCCTTCAATCTATTGCCTTTTATCACGCCAATACCTATAAATTCTTTACCCTCGTATAATCTCACGAAGGTCTCTTCTTCAAGGCAAGAAGGCAAGTATAAAAACAGACCGTTTTTTATAGTTTTGGCACTTTTGGCATCAAGATCAATAGCCGGTATAAAGTCAAGAGCTTCCCACACAGGCACGGACACACCGTAAAGGTCATCCAGACACATCAGTCTCTCGTAGGTTATTGCCCTTTGCACATCAAACTGCCCTATCTTTGTTCTCCTCAGCTCCTCCACATAAGCTCCACACCCAAGCGCCAATCCAATATCATGAACTAAGCTCCTTATGTATGTGCCTGCGGACACGCAGAATACAAACTTGGCGTATGGCATTTCACAATCTACAAGCTCTGCTTTGTAAACTGACACCTCCACTGGCTTCAGAGACACATGCAAGCCCTTCCTTGCAAGTTTATAAGCCCTTTTACCTTCTATCCTCTTGGCGGAGTGAGGAGGAGGTAGCTGAAGAATCCTTCCCAAAAAGCTTTGCAGAACCTTTTTTACATCTTGGCAAGAGACTTTTATCTCTCTCTTTTCAACAACTTTACCCTCCGCATCGTAAGTATCTGTTATCTCACCAAACTTCACTGTGGTTATGTACTCTTTGGGAAGCTTGAGGAAAAACTCTGCGTATCTCGTAGCTTCGTTTATCAGAAGTATCAAAAGCCCCGTAGCCAAGGGGTCTAAAGTGCCAGTGTGTCCTACCTTCACTTTAAACTTCTTCTTTATACCTTCCACCACACTGAAGGAAGTCAAGCCTTTGGGTTTATCCACAAGAATTACGGATGGTACCATCAGCTGAGAAAGTCTTTGAGATGTCTTTTCATAGCCATGTTTCTAAGTTTTCTCAAAGCCCTTGTTTCCAGCTGTCTTACCCTTTCTCTGGATATGTTGAGTATGTCTCCAATCTCCCTGAGGGTCCTTGGCTCCTCACCTCGGAGTCCAAAACGGAGCTCTATAACTCTCCTCTCCTTCTCTGGCAACCTGTCCAGCATGTCCCCTATCTCTTTTTCAAGCACTTCGTTGATGATTCTCTCTTCCACATCTGCAGTTCCGTGCTGGCTCAAAAAGTCAACGAAAAAGGTGTCCTCGTTCTCACCCACCGGCGCATCCAAGGATAGAGGAATGCGGCACACTTGAAGGCACTTTTCCACCTCTTCTGGGCTTATTTTAAAACCCTCCTTCTTGAATCTCTGCTCCACCTCGTCTTTTGTGGGTTTCCTCCCAAGCTCCCTTTCAAGCTCCCTGGATAAGATTTCCTTTGAATATTCTATAGCAACCTCTTCTGGCGTTGGCTCTCTCTCCAGCTCCCTGAAAAGCCTGCTGTATATGCTACCTATCCTGTTTATAACATGTGCTTGTTTAAGAGGGATTCTTACCGCACCTGTCTGTTGAGAGAGTGCTTGCATGATAGCCTGCCTTATCCACCATACAGCATAGGATATGAACTTTACACCCCTATCGGGATCGAACCTCTTTGCGGCTTCAATAAGACCGTGATTCCCTGCGGCTATAAGCTCAGAGAGGGGAAGCCCATAACCTAAGTACTGCTTAGCTATGTTTATAACAAACCTTAGGTTAGATTCTACCAGCTTTCTAAAGGCTTCCTGATCACCCTCTTTAGCCCTTCTGGCTACCTCCTTTTCCTCTTCGGGTGTCAGGAGAGGTATCTTGGCAACCTTCTTAAGATACTGATTTATAAGCTCCTGTTCCGTGTCAGGTATCATAACCTTACCTCAAATTCAACACTATGTATAGGTTTGTGTCTCCTCTCCTTATGAGAAGCAATACTTTATCCCTTCCAGCTTTTCTGGCACCGTCTATAGCCTGTATGAGCTCAGACCTTGATGTAACCGCTCTGTTATTAATACCCATTATTATGTCTCCGGGTCTTATCCCACTTTGATAAGCTAAGCTTCCCGGTACTACGCCACTTACATACACCCCCTTTACACCTAAGCGCCTCTCTTCGTCAGGTGTGAGGTCTCTAAGGATTAATCCCACATCCTGAGCTTGAGGTCCTACCTGAGATACCTTTGTCTCTTCAGGCATTGCTTCCACCTTGACCTTTATGTTCTCCTTCTTTCCGTCCCTTACTATGGTTAGCGTAAGCTCATTTCCTGGGGGTGTTTTCATGACTCTGAGCTGAAGGTCCCTTACACTGCTGACTTTCTCGTTGTTCACCGCTATGATTATGTCTCCCACCTTTAGCCCAGCCTTTTCTGCAGGGCTTGACGGCATCACCTGAGCTATTATTACACCCTCTTTAACACCTACAGTTTCCGCCATATCTGGCGTCACTTCCTGTATGATTACGCCGAGCCAACCTCTTGTGACTTTTCCTTTAACTATAAGCTGGTCCGCTACCCACTTGGCTAAATTTATAGGTATGGCAAAGCCAAGCCCTTGACCTTCAGCAACTATGGCAGTATTTATACCTATCACCTCGCCCCATATGTTCACAAGCGGTCCTCCGGAGTTTCCGGGGTTTATAGGTGCATCCGTCTGGATGAAGCTCTCATACTGCGTAACACCTATGGACCTTTTGAGGGCTGATATGACACCCATAGTGACAGTCCTTTCAAGCCCGTAGGGATTGCCTATAGCTATGACGATCTGTCCCACTTTGAGCTTGTCAGAGTCTCCCAGCCTTGCTACCCTTTGCTGAGGATCCTTTATATCCTTTGCATCAACTTCAACCACTGCTATGTCCGTCTTGGGGTCTGTCCCCACTATTCTCCCTCTCTTTTCCGTGTGCTCGTCAAACCTCACCTTTATGGCTTTTGCATTCTGCACCACATGGTTGTTGGTAAGGATGTAAAATTTGTCATTTTTATACTCTATGATGACACCCGAACCTAAGGACCTTCTCTCCTGCGGTGGCATCTGGAAGGGGAAAGGAAAGGGAAAATCCTCACCAAAGGGGTTTTGCATCTGAACCTCTTGAGTTGCAAAGATGGTGACAACGGAAGGAGACACCTTATCCACTATCTGAGTCAGCTCATTCTCAAGCTCGGACAGCACATTGCTTTTTACAAGAGGCGCAGTATCTGTGCGCTGAGTTTCTGCTTGAACCTTCTGAGCCTTACAGCCAGCAAAGAGAAGAAAGGATAGCAATACCAAGGATGGTACGAGAAGCATTTTTAACCTCCTCATGCTTTTACCTCACAGGACAAGAATAACACACTAAAGAGTGGCGTGTCAATATGCGATATCATATCTTCTATTTTCTTTCTTGACATTATAACACCTTCTTTTGAAGGATTGAAGGATGTGCCTGTATAGTGGAAAAACCTAAGAAGGTCCCAGCCCTTAAAAGGTATTTCAAGCTTTTGCATGAAGCTCTCTAATACTTTGACACCTTCTGACTTTACAAGGTTAAGAACAGCACTCTCCGATGGGAAGGGAAAGCCAAGCTCTTTTAAACTTCCTTCAACAGGGAGAGCTATAAGCATCTGCCCTCTGCAAACTCTTACCATCTCTGGAATACTCTTTTTTAAGTTAGTCCAGTGGAGGGAGAAGTTGCTAATTACCAGATGAAACTGCTTGTCTTGGAAGGGAAGAGCCTCGGCATTTGCCAAAAGCACCTTACCAAACCTATCTTTGTATATCTTTGCCATACCCTTTGATATGTCCACACCCACCACTTTTTTAAGACCCCTGCTGGCAAACCCTGTACCGCAACCCACATCAAGAGAAAGCCCTTCTACTCTTTTCATGCTAAGAAGAAGATCCGCGCTCTTTCTCTGAGGCAGAGCCCACTCTTCGTATGTCTCAAAAGCCCTTGAGAATCTCAGGGATAAAACGCTCATACCTTTTAGGAAAGTGTCCTCCTTGGAAGGTGATAAATTTAGACCTTTTTATGAGATTGTAAAGGGTTAGTCCAGATATGAAGGGGACTATCTCATCATCTATACCTTGCACTATCACAGTCCTCTGCGTGATGTAAGGTAAAAGCTTAGTAAGGTCAAGCTTTACATAGTCCTCCAGCATCCTGTAAGCCACGCTAAGGTTTATACTGTCCTCAAAGGCAAAAGGGTAAGCAAGCTTTCTGAAATATCTCAGAAACTCCTCCCCCTCTCTTCTTAGTCTGATAAGAAAAGCTCTCACATTCTTTTCACTCCAAGAGGATAGAAAGTGAGGCGTTGTGCCAATTAGGATAAGTCCTTTGACTTTGCTGGGAAACTTCAGAGCTATAAGGATAGCTAAACTGCCTCCCATGGACCAGCCCAAAAGGACAGAAGGCTTTGAAATTCTCATAGCCACATCACAAGCCAAACTCTCAAAGTTTTTGTATGTTAGCTTTGACTTTCCGTGAGCGGGAAGGTCTATCCCGTGGCAGTTTAAGTTTTCAAACACCTTTGAAGAAAATCCCCAACCGTGAATACAAAAAAGCTCACTCAAAGGTCCTGATCACTCTATAGTAAGTGTCCCTCTGCGCTGGTACAAAGCCGGCACTTCTTATGGCTTCTACCATGTCTTCCACTTTGGGTATGTTCACCTTGTAAGATGTGGAAGATATAACATTCTCTTCTATCATAACACTTCCCATATCATTGGCACCAAAGTGAAGTCCCACAGTGCCTACCTGCATGGTCTGCGTTACATGGGAGCTTTGGATGTTTTTAAAGTTGTCAAGGTATATTCTTGAGAGGGCAAGCACCTTAAGGTAGTAAAGAGTGGAAGCTTCCTCTATGTGGTCAAGCTGAGTGTTTCCCCTTTTGAAGGTCCAGGGTATAAAGGCTGTAAAGCCTCCCGTCTCGTCCTGAAGGCGTCTCACTCTCTCTAAGTGTTCGATTATGTGATGAGGTTTTTCTACATGCCCAAACATCATAGTAGCGGTGGAGGTCATGCCAAGCTCGTGAGCCGTTCTATGCACCTGCTCCCACTCATCAACCGTGCATTTGCCTGGGCTTAAGAAGCTTCTCACCTCCGAAGACAGCACTTCTGCACCACCACCGGGTAAAGAATCAAGCCCCGCCTCTTTGAGTCTCTTTAGCACTTCCCTTATGCTTAGCTTTTCTATTTTTGCCAGATATACTATCTCGGGAGCGGAAAAAGAATGGACCTGCACCTGTGGGAAGCGCTCCTTTATGGAATAAATAAGCCTTTCGTAATAACTCAAAGGAAGGTCAGGGTTTAATCCTCCCTGCATGAGAAGGGTGGTACCACCCCACTGGATTAGCTCCTCCACCTTCTTTAGCACCTCTTGGGTATCAAGCACATAGCCCTCTGGAGAACCCACCTTTCTTTGAAAGGCGCAGAACTTACACCCAGCCACGCACACATTGGTGTAGTTAACATTTCTGTCTATCACAAAAGTTACTATACCGTCGGGATGAAAGCGCTTTCTTACTTCGTTGGCTAAAAAACCCAGAGTTGTAAGATGAGCTTCTTCCAGAAGATGAAGGGCTTCTTCCTGAGTTATCCTCTCTCCGTCAAGAACCTTGTCCTCTATGTAATTGATACTTTTGGCTTTCATAAAAAACCTCCATTTTAATAATATAGCTATGCACCGTACTTGGCAAGCCTAAGAGAGTGTGCCAACATAAGGTTTATGATCTTCACAGCAGGAAAGATTCCCAGCTCACCCCTCAGGCACTCTCTTTCGGTAAAACGGTCAGATATGCCACCTAAGACATAGGGAGAGTATAAAAGCACAGGCACAGGATGCCAAGAATGCCCCTTTAACACAGAAGGTGTTGAGTGATCGCCTGTTATGACAAGCACATGGGGATTTAGCTCCAAAAACTCCGGCAGAAGACTATCAAACTCTTCTATCACCTCCACCTTTCCCTTCCAGTTGCCATCCTCTCCGTAAGAGTCTGTCTTTTTAACATGAAAGAAAAAGTAATCGTAGTCTTTCCAAGCATCTTTTAGAGCTTTTATCTGGTCTTTTATGGTGTTTCCTTCAAACTTCAAAACTTCCATACCCACAAGGCTGGCAAGCCCTTTATACATGGGATAAGTGGCTATAGCACACGCTTTTAGTCCAAACCTTTCGGAAAAACTTTCCATCTTAGGTTTTTGAGAAAAACCTCTGAGAAGCAGGTAGTTAGCCTTTGGCTCATCTTTTAGCACCTCCTCCGCCACAGATAAAAACTCTCTTACCACCTTTGCCACCATCTCTGAGTTTTGGTTTTTTCCGTAAGGTATTATGGGAGGCAAGCCCTCCCTTTGAGGGTCTGTATCGGGGATCTGGTCGCTTCCTTCCGGAAGAGTATAAGGAAACCTCAAAACCACTGCCAGCCTGTGTTCCATCCCCGGCGATAAAAGCACCTTTACATCCCCTATCTTGTCAACAGCCCGAGAGAGCTTTTGTGTGATCCTTATGTTCTCCTCTGTAGATATTCTCCCTGCCCTTCTGTCTTTTATAATAAGCTTTCCGTCTTGCACTTGAGCTGTAGCGTAGTTGCCTCTTATGGCTATATCCGTGTCTTTAACTTCAAGACCCAAGCCAAGAGCCTCTAAGATACCTCTGCCTATCTGATGCTTTAGAGGATCATAGCCAAATATACCAAGATGTCCCGGACCGCTTCCAGGCGTTATACCCCAGTCCACAGGAATGTGCATACCAAGAGCGGAAATTTTTGCAAGCCTATCAAGGTTAGGAGTTTTGGCAATTTCCAGCTCTGTTTTGCCATCCTTGACCGGCAGACCACCCAAACCGTCAAGAACTATAAGAAGTAGCTTTGTGGAATTTTTTACATATTCCATTGGTATTATTATAAACTGCTACTCTGCGGGTGTTCTATCTGAAAGGTGTAAGAAGTTTTTGGAGGATGTTTCTCAGCTTCTTGAAAAAACTCCTTTGCCTGATGGTCCTGACCTAAAGCCTGGTTTATAAGTCCCAGCAGAAAATACTTTTCGTAAGAGTCTTCTGAGAGCATGAGCCATTTGGTGGCTTCCAAGTACTTAAACTCCAGTATGTATCTGAGACCTATGGAGAAGGGGTCTTTTTTGCCAACAAGGTCCACTTTTTTGAGTTTCTTACCGTCTTTATATATACTCACTCTGAACTTGACGCGCATGTCTGAATAGGTCTTCTCCAATCAAACAGCTTGGAAAGAAGGTCAGAGTTTGTCCTGCTTGCCCTGTGGCGATCCTTTGGCACCTCATCCACCTCAACAAAGTAAAGGCAGTTGGTTACACACTTGGATACACAGGAAGGTAGTAAACCATTATCCACTCTTTTATAACAGTAATCGCACTTTTCTACCTTCATGGTGTTGGGATTAAAAGTTATGGCTCCGTATGGACATGCTATTATACATGCCTTACAGCCTATGCAAAGCATCTCCTGAAGGTATACAATACCGTCATCCCTCTTTCTCATAGCGGAGGTGGGGCATGCAAAAACGCATGGTGCAGGCTCACAGTGAAAACAGTTCATGGGAAGGAAAAAAGCATCTGCGGTATCTGACAAGCCTTCCACTCTGAACACTTTCATAGGTCTTATGTTGAAAGTCTCCAGTCCCTTCTCCTGTTTGCAAGCAACTTCGCAAGACAGACAGCCTATACATCTGTCCAGGTCTATAATCATGACGGGTTTTTTTCTCATCAAGAATAAATTATAACCACATGGGTAAGCTGGTTCGTTTTGTGATAGCCTGCGCTCTGTGTGTAAGCTTTGCAGTGCTGATTTATTTCCTGTTTGAGCTTTTTAGGTATGGAAAAACTAGGTTTTAAGTTTCTAATGTATTTAGTTAACCCAGTTTTTCCATCCACCCTGCAGGGACTGAGACTCCCTGCCTACTACCCCCTATCCATAAGGACTCGGAGGATACTTTGTAAAACAAATCAATCAACTTTAATCTAAGGGGGTTGCAAAGCTTAATAAACAAAATCTTAAGATTTTCGTAAAAGCTAAGTCTCAGGAGCTTTGCTCCCACTCTCATTATGTTCAATGCACCTACCAAGTCAGCATGAAAGACTTTATTTAAAACCTTGTCTTTAAAAAGATTTCCCATCCTCTCCCCATAACATAGTTCTTTATTCTTAGTTCTCTGAATTTCCATCACATTTGCAAAAGGAGAAGTCTTTGAGGTATAACTTTCATCTACTTCAACCACTTCTATACCGTATTGCTGTGCTTTGTATTTGATTAGCTCTACCAATCTCCTGAAGGGTATAGAGACAAAATTTTGATTAGTCCTCTTTCCCAAGTTTACTCCATTTTTACTTTCAAGTGCATTCTTACCTATGTAAATGACCTTATGCCCTGTTTCGTAAAGCAAGTCCAATAGCTTCCTTGCTATCTTGTGAAGGTTGTTATCAAGCCATCTTTTTCTGTGTGCAGATAATACTTTCTCCTTTATCTCAAGTTCTCTCAGCTTTCTCTCAAGCTTCTTTGTGTCTTTATAGTCTCCCCTTTTTATCTCATTCTTTAAGCAATCCATCTGAGACCTAAGTTTAGCTCTTTCTTTGTTAAACCACTGATTAAATGCCTTTATCTCCTTGCCTGAGATTACAAAGCTTTTTAAATTGGGATTTTCACTTACCAAAGACAACATTTCGTCAAGTCCTATGTCTATGCCTGCTGTGTATTCTCCTACAGGATTTCTTGCTTCTACTTCTTGCTCATAAACTAAATCCACATAAAGGTCATTTCCGAAGAGCTTGAGCCTTACCGAAGAAACCCTAAGAGAGAAGTCCTTAGGCAGTTTGACTTTAAGATATTTGCCGTTTCTGAGTTTGATTATTAGTTTATCTCCTTCTTGCTTAAAAGTGTTAGCGTTTCCTTCTACTGAGAAGTTCATCAGGTATCTGAGTTTCTTAGGTTTTGGTGGTCTTGGTGCTTCTTTGAACCTCTCAGGATTGGCTCTAAAATTTTCAACAGCTTTGAAAAAGCTCTTAAAGTCTCTTATAACTTGACGAATGACGTATTGAACATAGTGAGGATTATCTATCCTTTCTTTCTGGGTTTTGAGTTTTTTAAGTAGTTCTCCCAGCTTAGGATTGCTCTCTATGTTTTTTAAAACCTTTTCAAACTCTTGTCTATATTTACCTGTGTAAGTTTTGGCAACAAGACCGTAAAGAATGGACTGATGGAGAGGATACATTCCATAAAGCTCCTTGTATTTTGTGATAAGGATTATGAGCATGTTTCTAAAGTGTGCAAGGTCTAAAAGTAAAGTTCTTACCTTTCTTTTTCTTTCCTTCCCGCCTACTCTTATGGTAAGAACTCTTTTACTTGAGAGCATCCTATACCGCTTAAAGTAATTACTTGACTACATTTTACCAAGAGTTGCTAAAAAATTTCAGTTATACAATAACCTGTTTTACAAATAGCACCTCGGGAAGTTTTGAAAGCTCATGAAGTATCTCTTCGGGAACTGGGTCATCTAAGTTCAGTATGCCAAGAGCTATCCCGCCTCTCTTTTCCCTACCAAGTCTAAAGCCGGCTATGTTAACACCGGCATCTCCCAGTATGGAGCCCACCTTTCCTATCACCCCAGGCACATCTTTGTTTTCAAAGATGAGCATTATACCCTCCGGTTCTACATCCACCCTGTAGTTGTCTATGCGGAATATTCTGGGTACATGTCCCTCAAGCACCGACCCTGCCACCACTCTTTCGGAACTGTCTGACCTCACAACTACCTTTATATAATGCTTGAAATCTTCCACATCCTGCGACATTACTTCCTCCACCTTTATGCCTCTATCCCTTGCCACATAAGAGGCGTTTATTATATTTATGGGGAAATCCACCACCTGGCGAAGAATACCCATAAGCACCGCAGAAGATATAGGATGGAAGTGTTCCGCTATATCTCCCCTCACCTCTATGTGAACCTCCCTTATACCTTCCTCTGCCCACTGAACCAGAAACCTACCCATCTTTTCCGCCAGGTCAAGGTGAGGCTTTATGAGAGTAAGCACTGATATATCCGGAAAAGGTGCGTTTACTACATACTCTACGGTCTGACCCCTCAGAGCCTTTATAACCTGCTGTGCCACTATAACTGCCACATTCTCCTGCGACTCGTAGGTATTGGCTCCTATGTGAGGACTCAAAGACACATTGGGAAACCTCTTTAGTTTTTCAATAAATTCCATAGAAGGGGGCTCTTTAGAAAACACATCAAGACCCACTCCCGAGAGCTTACCGCTCTCCAAAGCCCACAGAAGGTCTTCCTCATTTACTATGCCACCCCTTGCACAGTTGATAAGCACTGCCCCGTCTTTCATAATCTCAAACTCTCTTCTGGTTATCATGTTTCTCGTTTCGTGCGTGAGAGGTGCGTGTATAGTAAGCATGTCCACCTGTCTTAGCATTTCGTGGAGGCTGTCCAGGAGTTTTACACCCAATCTATCCGCTTTCTCTCTTGGTATGTAAGGGTCGTAAGCAAGGACCTTCATACCAAAGGCTTTTGCTCTTATGGCAACTTGAGACCCAATATTGCCCAAACCTATTATGCCTAAGGTTTTGCCATAAAGCTCCCTACCCATAAACTTCTTCCTGTCCCACCTGCCTTCCAAAATGGATTGATGTGCTATGTGAGCGTTTCTTAAAACATTTAGCATGTGGCTTATGGTGAGTTCCGTAGCTCCTATGGTATTAGCACCCGGTGTGTTTACCACCAGTATGCCACGCAGAGAAGCTCTCTCAATGTCCACATTATCCACTCCTACCCCCGCCCTTCCTATGACCTTAAGATGCTCCCCTCTGTCTATGAGCTCTGCTGTCACAGGTGTTCTGCTTCTGGTTATAATGGCATCGTAATCTTTGACTATCTCCAGAAGCTCCTCATAAGATATGTCCGGCTGATTGTCCACTTCAATGTCTGGCTCTCTGGTGAGTAGCTCAATCCCCTTATCCGATATGGGGTCGGTGATGAGCACTTTAAACATTCCTGACCTCCTTCCAATGAAGTTTATAATTATAACCTGCCTTATGGCTCTTCTGGTTTTATTAGTCCTCTCTGGCTGGGCTTTTGCCTTTTACGGGTGCTTTTTTGACGCAGGCAAGAGGTATAATGTGGACCCTTACTTGCTTGTCTCCATAGCCAAAGTGGAAAGCAACTTCAACCCTCAGGCTGTCAACATAAACAGAAATGGAAGCGTTGATTACGGTATTATGCAAATAAACTCTTACTGGCTTTACTACTATCGCATACCCATGGAGTGGATAAAAAATCCTTGCTACAACATACACTTTGGCGCTATGGTTCTCAGAAGATGCATGGATGCCAACGGGAATAACCTGAGTCTGGCAATAGACTGTTACAACAGAGGCTCAAAAGCTAACGGAGAAAGCCAGTATGTGCTAAAAGTTTACAGGAGCTACAAAAAAATAAAGCATATGGTCAGGTAAGGTATAATGCTTACCATGGCGGAGTTTGTGCATCTGCACCTTCATACCCAATACTCTCTTCTTGATGGAGCTATTAAGATAAAGGACCTGGCAAAGAAAGCCAGAGAGCTGGGATACAAGGCTGTAGCTATAACGGATCACGGAAATCTCTTTGGTATCCTTGAGTTTTACAGAAGTATGAAGAAGGAAGGCATAAAGCCTATAATTGGCATGGAAGCTTACTTTACAACAGGTTCGCGCCACGACAGAAAGGGGAAAGCGTCAGAAGACAACATCACAGACAGGTACAACCATCACCTTATTCTGATTGCCATGAACGATACAGGACTCAAAAACCTTATGCAGTTATCAAGCATATCTTACCAAGAGGGTTTTTATTACAAGCCAAGAATAGACTACGAGGTTTTGAGCCAACACTGTGAGGGTCTTATTGCCATAACCGCATGCCTCAAAGGCGTGCCTACTCATTATGCCTCCTTGGGTGATGAGGAAAAGGCTACTCATTGGGTCAAGAAGTTCAAAGACCTCTTTGGAGAAAACCTTTACTTAGAGCTTCAGTCCAACCAACTGCCCGAGCAGGAGATAGCCAACAGGATACTCATAAACATTGCTAAAAAAATGGGTGTTAAACTTATTGCCACCAACGACTCTCATTACCTTAACCCCGACGACAGACTTGCCCATCAGGTGCTTATGGCGGTGCAGATGAAAAAGACCCTCATGGAAATCAAGCAGGAGAGCGCTATAAAGTGTTCCAACGAAGGGCTTCATTTTGCTGGTCCTGAGGAAGTTTGGGAGAAGTTTAAAGGCAAGTTTGAAGGCTGGGAGGAGGCGCTAAAAAATACTCTTGAGGTAGCGGAGAAGGTACAGGACAGCTTTGAGCTTTTGGAAAACAGAGGTTATCTCTTTCCCAAATACGATACGGAAGATAAAACCACTGCAGAGTTTTTAAGGCATCTGGCGGTAAAGGGTCTCAGGCAGAGAATACAGCAGGGGCTTGCAAAGGACAGTCCCGAGTACTGGAATAGGTTGGAGTATGAGCTTGAAGTGGTTTTTAGGATGGGCTTTGAAGGATACTTCCTCATAGTGCAGGACTTTATAAACTGGGCAAAGTCTCAGAGTATCCCCGTTGGACCCGGAAGAGGCTCAGCTGCAGGATCGCTTCTCGCCTTTTCATTGGGTATAACCGACATTGATCCCATAAAGCACGGGCTTTTGTTTGAAAGGTTCTTAAATCCCGAAAGAATATCCATGCCGGACATAGATGTGGACTTTTGTATGGAAAAAAGAGACAAGGTTATAGAGTATGTAAAGTCCAAGTATGGAGAGGAGAATGTAGCTCAGATTATCACATACAATGTTATGAAGGCAAAGCAGACCCTTAGAGATGTAGCGAGAGCTCTGGGAGTGCCTTACTCGGTGGCTGACAGCCTTGCCAAGCTCATACCGCAAGGCGATGTTCAGGGCACATGGCTTTCCCTTGAGGAAATGTATCTGGTACCTATAAAAGAACTCCTTGATAAGTATGGGCATCACAGAAGGGACATAGAGGACCATGTAAGCAAGTTCAGGAAAATGTGTTCAGAAAATCCGGAGATAAAAACGCTTGTGGAGATAGCTTTAAAGCTGGAAGGTCTCACAAGACATACATCACTGCACGCAGCAGGTGTTGTTATATCTCCTTTGCCCCTTCGTGAGCGTATACCTCTTTATTACGATAAAGACCAAGTTCTTGCCACCCAGTTTGATATGGTCAATTTGGAGGAGCTTGGACTCATAAAGATGGACTTTCTGGGGCTTAAGACTCTCACAGAGCTTGAAAGAATGAAACAGTTAGTAGAGGAGAGGCACAAAGTCAGTATAAATTACCTGAGCCTACCACTTGATGATCCTCTGGTTTATGAGCTTCTCAGGAAGGGCAACACCACCGGAGTTTTCCAACTTGAAAGCGTAGGCATGAAAAATCTTTTAAAAAGACTGGAGCCAGACAGCTTTGACGACATAGTGGCTGTTCTTGCCCTCTACAGACCGGGACCTCTAAAAAGCGGTCTTGTGGACAGCTACATAAACAGAAAGCACGGAAAGGAGCAGGTAGATTACATCTTCCCAGAGCTTGAGCCAGTCTTGAAGGATACTTACGGCATCATAGTTTATCAGGAGCAGGTTATGAAAATCTCTCAGGTGCTTGCAGGCTTCACTCCGGGTCAAGCAGACACTCTCCGTAAAGCAATAGGCAAGAAGAAGAAGGAAGTTATGCAGGAAATGAAGGAGAAGTTTATCAGGGGGGCGCTGGAAAGAGGTTATAACCAAGAAAAGGTGATAAAACTCTGGAATGACATTGAGGAGTTTGCCAGCTACTCTTTCAACAAATCTCACTCAGTTGCTTACGGCTACATATCCTATTGGACAGCTTATATGAAGGCACACTATCCGGAAGAGTTTTTTGTGGTAAAACTCTCCACAGAAAAGAGCGACAAGAAGTTTATAAATCTCATAAAGGATGCCAAAAGTTTTGGTTTTGAAATACTCCAGCCGGACATAAACGAGAGTCATGTGGACTTTACCATAGAGTCAAAGGGCAAAATTAGGTTTGGATTGGCAAGGATAAAGGGGGTAGGAGAGGATACAGCCAGGTCCATAGTGGAAGCAAGAAATGGAAGATGGAAAGGCTTAGGGGACTTTTTAAAAAGCATAGATCAGAGGAAGGTAAACAAGAGGGTGCTTGAGGCGCTTATAAAAGCAGGCGCTTTTGACTTTACTGGAGAGAGCAGAGAAAAACTTCTTTCTTACATGGATAAAGCTTCAAAAGGAGGAGTTTTACCTTTGGGAGACCTCTTTGGTACAAAGGTAGAGCAAAAAGTGGACCCACTAAAGTACGAGAAGGAAGTTCTTGGCATATATATTTCCAAGCATCCGGTGGATCCTTTTGAAAAACTCCTATCAGGAAAAGTAAAGTGGCTTGAAGAGCTTGAGGAGTTGCAGGAAGGCACCTACAATTTTGTGGGCGTTGTGTCCGACCTTAAGGTTAAAAAGACAAAGAATGGCACCTACATGGCAACCTTTAACCTCATAGACAAAACCGGCATAGGTCACGCTGTAGCTTTCCCCGATGTTTATGAGAAAAACAAGGAGCTTATAAAGGAAGATGCTCTTTTGGTTCTTAAGTGCCTTGTTGAATGGGACGAGGAATTAGAGGAGACTAAACTGATAGTTAAAGAAGTATACAAGCCAGAAGACTTTATAAAAGGAGAAGGCATGAATGTTGTGTTGGTATTTACTAAAGAGCTTTCCGATGATGAGCTTCTGCATGTAAAAAACTGCCTCATGGAGCATGTGGAACAGGCAGAAGGTAAGGAGGTCATAATGGACCTGCGTATAAACGGATATAGAACTGTGTTGCAGGCAGACCCACAAATAAAAGTGGTCCCAAGTGCTGAACTTATAGAAAGCCTACAGAAGTTCGGCATCAGACTGATAGTTTAGCGGAAATACTGGGAATGCTTTTATGTCTTCCCCGCTTTCTAAGCCTTCTATGGAGGAATTAACGAAGGAGAGCAGGTAGGGGATATCTACCAAGGTGAAGTCTTTAAGGCATTCACTTAGCTGATCCCTGACCTTTCTTAAAACTCTCAGAGCGCTATCCTTCCTTCCACATGTATAGTGATGGTATGCTATGGCAAGCCTTATGATGCCCTGATAGCAGTTTCTTGAAAACCTGTCCTCTTTGGGGTAAAGCCTCCATATGTCCTCCAACAGCTCGTGAGCTTCGTAAAACCTGCCCTCATCCCACAGCTTCTTGACGCTAAGGAGCATTTCCTCTTCTACACTCATCACATCTTGAATCCTATGTAAAAACCGCCCAAAAAGGCACCTGAGAAAGCCAGCTTCCTCACAAGCTCCTGCACAAAGGTGCCAAAGCTTTCAAACATACCCTTGAAAAGGCCAAAGAAAGCAGACCAGTGTATGTCTATGATACCCTTGCTTTTGAGCCAGAGGAGGGAGAGGATATAAAGCCCCATCAGCATGAGGAATATGTTCAGAACTCTCCTTACCGCAAAGCCCACTACAAATCCCGCAAAGCCACCATAACCCAGATCCGCTAAAATGCCTTCCAGACTCATTGATACCTAAAAACGCTGGGGTTTAGCACATCCGGATAGTTAGTCTCCATATCATAGTCAAACAGCTGTTTTCTTATCCTCTGGAGGTGGTTTTTATCTGGTTTGAAGGGATAGCTCTTTATGTCGCTCACCGAGCTATCGCCAAAGGGTCTGTTGCATGCCACCTCTGTGGTTTTTCCTCTGCAACCGGAGGTCATAAAGGGTCTTCCACTCCAGAAAAGCTCTTCAAAGGTATCTTTATCTATGCCAAAATCTATCACCTGTCCCTTTTCGTTGAACTTCATATCTTCGTATCTGGCTATCTGGTTGTCTATGAGGTACCTGGCCAACTGCACCCTCCTATACTGGGGTGCAGGGCATGGCTTTTCTTTCTCCATCATAGAACCTTCCTCTGGCCAGAAGGAAAAGAGGTGTGTCCTTGCACCCATATCTCTTACCTTCTGTATGGTCTCTATCATTTCCTGCTCGGTCTCCCCAAGACCTACCACCAAGTGGCATCCCGCGTATCCATCTCCCATAACCTCGCAAGCCCATTCCAGCACCTTCCAGAAGGTTTCCCACTTGTGGGGGCTGTTCATAGGTTTTCCTCTTAGCTTTTCAAAGACTTCCGGCGTTGCACAGTCTATGGCAACGGTCACTGTATCCGCACCAAGCTTTTTGTAGTCCTCCATGTCTTCGTAAGAAGTCCCTGTAGCATTTATGAGTAGGGAAACGAAGATTTTATCTCCGAGTTCTCTCACAACTCTTTCCAATATGTACTTGGTGTCTCTTATAGCTCTTGGATGCGTTATTTGGGCTATGCAGAGCCTCTCCACGTGTCCCACCTTTTTAGCTCTCTCCAGTATCTCCTCCAGTTTTACCGTAGGCCACTCTACCCTTATAAAGTTCTTTTTGGAGTATTCCATATCCCTTGCCTTCTGAAGACCACAGTAAGCACATGTAGCGTGGCATCCTGAAGGATAAGTAAGGAGCGTGTTTATACAGCTAAGTTTTGTGTTTTTATAAAACTGCCCTGGCAGAATACCCAAGGTCATGGCGGCTGCCATACTTATCTGAAGATACTCTGGACTTTCTCTCTGCTGTGTTAGCTCCTCAAGCATCAGCTTATTCATAGCATACCTCCACTTTTAATTATACTAACAAGGTTTCTAACTGCTCTTCCACGGTGTGATATGGCATCCTTCTCCTCTGGTCTAAGCTGAGCCATGCTCTTTTCTAAACCCTCGGGCTCAAAGATGGGGTCGTATCCAAAACCTCCTGACCCTCTTGGCTCTTCTAATATTTTGCCTCTGCACTCACCCTTTGCCCAGTAGCCAGCATCTCCAAAGCTCAGCACCAAAAAAGCCACAAACTTGGCGCTCCTATCTTGCTTGCCTTTCATAAGTCTAAGAACTTTTCTTATGTTAGCTTCGTCCTTGTCAGAGACTACCTCCTCTTTGCCACCGTACTCGTGCTGATAAAACCTGCTGGAGAAAACACCCGGATAGCCATCGATAGAAGGTATAACAAGTCCAGAGTCATCTGCCAGCACAGGCATGAGATACTCTCTATGGTAAGCCTGAGCCTTCAAATAGGCGTTCTCTAAAAAGCTTGAACCGCTCTCTTCAACCTCTATATATTTATCTGGCAACTCCACATATATACCGTAAACCTCTAAAAGTCTTCTCATCTCTTCAACTTTCCCGGGATTTCTTGTAGCCAAAAGCACCTTCCTTAGACTCATTGGGGCATAAAGACTGTGGAGCAGCAGTTTTGTGATACTACAGGCTCAAGCCCCATACTTTTGGCATAAGAAAACACTCCCTCTGCAGGGAAGGTTATACCGTTGACTCCTGCATGCAACGCATAAATGTCCAGCTTGACTCTTTCCTCACCTGCAGGGCGAGCACATCCTATAACCACATGAGTTGATGGAAGCTTTTTTCTCGCATGAAGTATCACCATCGCGCTTTCTTCGGCTTTTGGCGGTGGAAGGAGCTGAAACTTTGCCTTGCCATAGTATGGCATTACCACCACCAAAACCAGAGCAGAAGGTTCAAAGTCCGAGACCATATCTATGGCTCTGTATTCTCCAAGTATCTTCCCATAGTGCAGGCCTATGATGACATGAGGGACTATGCTATGCCCAAAATCCTTCAGGTTTTTTAGGGACATCTCATAATCCTTAACACTTTTATGGGGCATCTTGTAAACTTCTGCTATTGTCCTGTCGTCTCCTATAATGTCAAGAAGAACCGCATCTACTCCGGCTTCTCTTAGCCCTTCCGCAAGCTCCCTGTCCACAAGACCCACATGGCAGGTCACCAGCATTCCCAGCTCTTCTTTTAGGTATCTCATAGCTTTAAGAAAGGGGTTTAACTCCACCACTCCATCCTTGTTGGAGCCTCCGGATATCAGGATGCCTTCTATGCCTTTTGCCTTTAACTCCTGCCCTACTCTTATAAGCTCTTCTGGGCTTGTGGCAGGTATCATGTGCCAGAGTATTTTGGATGCACAGTGATCGCACATAAGCTCGCAATGCCTTCCTGTGATGGAGACATCCACAAACTTTGGAGCTGAGCTGACTTTAAAGTCATCCACCTGGTAATGCTTAAACCCTGGACTGTGGAAATAAATGGTGTTGCCAAAGTTTTGCTGTCTTATTCTAAAGCCATCATAAAGCTTATCAAGGAGGGTGCTGTCCAAAGCAACACCCTCTAAATGCTCCTCTATCCGCACTTTATACCCTTCTCGTTTATGACCTTAGTGAGAGCATCAATAGCGGACTGACCCTTGAGTAGCTGACCCACCTCGTCAGGGTTGGAGGGTTTTATCTTGGCTATCCATCCTGCACCGTAAGGGTCGTCATTGACCAATGCGGGATTGCCCTTCAGAGATTCGTTTATTTCTACTATTTCACCGCTGAGAGGCGAAGGCACAGGTCCTACCCACTTGCCACTCTCAATGGTAGCTACGCTCTTGCGCCTCTCTACGCTCTTGCCCACCTTCTTAGGCGTGTAGGCAACAAGCCTTCCTGCCATGGCAGTGGCTACGGATGTCAATCCTATGGTGAAGGTGCCATCACCGTTATCCTTTGCCCAGGTGAAGGCGTTTGCCTCCGCATCCACATCGTAGAGCAGGTCTTCTGGTATGTTGCATCCGTTAACTACAGCCATATCAATACCTCCCGTATATAAGATTTTAAAAAGTTAGCACTTTATCAGCTTCCATAGCCCTGAGGGCAAACTCGCTGGCTGGGACAATACCGTCCAGCTCCTCTATAAGTTCCTCTCTGGTGAGTCCCAGCGAATCTACAGCTTGCTTACAGGAGTAAAACTTAACTCCCGCCTGCTTGGCATCCTTCATAAAGTCGTACACGGTTTTGGGCTTTTTACCGTTGGGAGAAAGGCAGTTAGGTTCTGCAGGCAGTATCCTCTGAGCCACACCCCTTTTCAGCAGATTAGTCCCGTCCATGTTGAAAAAGACTTCCACCTCTGCCTCGTTGGCAGCCATAAGTGCTGCAATGTAAAAGGGTGAGGCGCACCTCCATGGCGTCTTTGGACCGCTTGTCATGAGTATTATAACCTTCATGACTCTATTACCTTCCTTGCCTCTGCCTCATCCGGCACTCCCACAAAGGTTAGTTTACCATCTATTATGGTGGAAGGCACAGACCTGACTATGAGCTTCTTTGCCCACATCTTACCCTCAGGCTGAGCCACATCAAGAACATCGTATTTAAATCCGTATTCAGCCTGAAGCTTGCGCCAGAGCATATCCGCATCAGGACAGGTAGCACACCACTGTGACACTAAAAGTATCACATGCTTGTCCTTTGCCCCCATCATGTACACCTCATACAAACTATGTCCCACTCATCTATGTACTTCTTCATCTCTTCAATAGCCTTCTGTCCCGTCACTAAGTCTTTCAAGTCTCTTTCCAAGTCAGAAGGCTTTAGCTTTGCCACCCAGCCCTCGCCATATGGGTCGTAATTTATTATATCAGGTTGTTCCAAAACCTTTTCATTTCTCTCTACCACCTCACCTTCTATAATTGCATTGATGGGGCCTGCCCACTTGCCACTCTCTAAGGATGCTACAGGCTTGCCCTTCTTTATGTATTTACCCGGCTCTTTTATTCTTGCATGCAGAAGTCTTCCAGCTCTTACCTGTCCAACATCCGTAAGGCCCATGGTAACTGTCCCGTCTTCGTTTATCTTAAACCAAGTCTGCGTTTCTATGTCGTAGTAAAGGTCAAGGGGTACAACGCAACCGTTGTACTCCCACTCGTTGGTGTGCTGGACAGCGCCATCGCTTAGTCCCATTCACACCTCCTACGCAAGACCTAACCTTTTTAGCACAGGCAGTGGGTCAGAGAGGTTGTCTTTTAGCTTTACATCGTTGGCACTGTAGCCAAAAGCCAGTCCGAGAAGCTGGGTAAAGTATGCAGCGGGGACATCCACATCAGGCACACCCTTCATCATGAGCCTGTGCCTGTACATCTCAACGGAAGCATGACAGAGGGGACATTCTGTAGCTATGATATCAGCTCCATTTCTTTTGGCAGTCTGGAGTATCATCATAACAAACTTTTCTGAGACTTGTTCGTCAGAAAGCGAGTGGGGTCCACCACAGCATTGGGTGTGCATGGGTTCAAACTCTACGCTGGTTGCACCAGCCGCCTCAAGTAAGGCATTCATGTAGTAAGGATGCTCATCGTCATCTGCCGTATCTCTCTTTCTGGGTCTTACCTCTTCTTCCTGTCCTCCTGCATGAGCATAGGTTCTTGCATAAAAGTGGGGTCTTGTGTAGAGGCAACCATAATAATTGGCCACTTTTAACCCTCTTAACGGTCTCTTAGTCTTTTCCTTCACCTTTTGAGGTCCAGCCTCATGATAAAACCACTCAAGGATATGGTAAGTATGGGGTATTTTGTCAAGTTGGTCCACACCGCCTTCCCGCAGAAGTGCATTCACCCTCTCAAACACATTCCTATCAGTTTCTAAAAAGTACTCCGCCCTCTGCAGGGAGAAAGAGCAACCGTTGCACGGTGCTACTATAACATCGTGTCCCTGCTTTCTTGCCAGAGACATGTTGCGAGCATTCAAAAGCATTGTTCCCATAAAGGTTACATTCTTGGACTCCATAGCACCGCAGCAGTTGTAGTCCTCAAGGTAGTCAAGCTCAAGACCAAGCTCTTTAGCAACTATCCTTGTTGAAACATCGTAAGCCCTTGATGCACCTTCTAAGGAGCATCCGGGATAGTAAGCCACCCTTTTTCCTATCACACCCATCTTAAACCTCCTTAATGCGCTAATGCTCCTTCTTCTTCCATAACTTTTCTAAGCACCTGTTTAAACTTGTTCCAGTTTTTGGTTCTAGGATGGAAGAGCATGTGTTTGGCGTTGAGCATAAGAAAACCTATGTTCATAGACTTTATAGGCTTTAAAGTTAGCTGTTTGAGCCATTCGGGGGTTTCTCCTATGAAGGGTATGGGTTTTTTGAGTATCGGGTCCTTTACCACCTTGTAGCCCTGCTTTTCTATCCATCCAAAGAGAAGCTCACCGTCCTCTATCCTGCCGTATTCCAGCACCTGCTCGGTGAAAAACTTGTCAAACTTCTTGGAAGGATACTCTTCAATGAGCCCTTTCTTTGCCATGGTTCTGAGTATGACCTTGAGCACCTCCTCTACCAGCACACCTTTTGGACACCTGTGGGTACACTTGTGGCAGGAGACGCATCTCCACATTACATCAGCGCGCTTTTGAAGCTCATCAATCATCCCAAGCCTTGCCAGATATATGAAGTGCCTGGGGTTGTACCTTTCATCCCAGTAGTTGTGCACCGGGCAGGATGCTGTGCAGTAAGAGCACTGATAGCATTGGTTTATGGTCTTTCCATCGGGGGAGTTTACTATCTCTTTGGCAAAGTCAAGGTCGTAGTCGTTTATCACCCTGGGAAGTATTATGAGGTTCCAGTCTCCAGAGACATCTATACCTTCAACTACCAGCCTCTCCTTCCTTAAAATTCTCTCGGGTTCTACAAGACTTCTCTCATGTATAGCCATGCTTTACACCTCCATAAGGTCCTCGTCTCTTATAATACCTAAAAGCCTCCTTGCCATGATACCGGCAGGCGGGAAAAAGCCCTTGGCGCTGTGCATAGTGGACAGAGTCATATAATCCACATAGGTGGCGTATATCATGGCAAGGAAGATATCAACGAACAGGTATCCTCTTACTTTAATGCCAAATTCCAGAAGCTTTTCTTGCACTTGCTTGTATATACTTTCAAACTCTTCGTATGTCTCTCCGTACATGCTCCTTTTGGGAGGCTCTTCTTTGAGAAAGACCACCGCACCGCTTTCGCTCTCCGGGTCCCAAATCCAGCTGGTCCAGAGAACATACTCTTCGGGAAATGTAAAGTGCAGTATCTCAGACGCTATATCTCTTGCAGACTTCCTATCAACTCCTCTTAGCTCTTTTGCAAACCTTTCTACCCTCTCTTCCCACGAGCCCTTACCGTATAGCAGGTCGCTTATAGCTCTCTTGAGTTTATCCTCGCCTGTTTCTTCAAGAATTTTTTTCCTTTTGCGCCTGCTGGCAAAGATCCTCTCCAGCACTGTTTCAATCTCTTCGCGAGTAAGAGAGGGAAGCCTTTCTTTACTAAGTAGCCGTTGAAAGAGAAGGGATTTGGCAAGGAGATCCCTGTAAAAATCCTGGACAAACTCCTCGCCTTCACCCAGCATCTTTATCAGATAGTCCCTTACCAAAAAGTCGTCAAGCGTAGTACCTTTAAACTTTTTCTCCATCATACACTAACCTTGGCACCTAAGAAGGCTGCAGCTTCTGCAGCTGCTGCCTCACCCTCTGACAGGGAGGACTCTATATCTATGGGACCTTTACAGGCACCTGCTATAAAGATACCCGGCTTGTTGGATATTATGTTAGAACCGGATTCTTCGGAAGGTATAAGAAACTGGCTATCGGGGTCTTGCGCAAGCCCCAGTATCTTTGCCACCTTCTTGGTGCCTTCGGAAGGTTCCATACCAAGGACTAAAACCACCAAGTCCATAGGCACTTCAGCAGGTCTTTGAACTATAGTGTCTTCGTGCTTTACCCTGAGCCTTCCATCCGCAGGACTGTAAGTTATCTCCGCTATCCTTCCTCTCACATACCTCACACCGTACTTCTCCTGAGGTGCCCAGTAGAAGGGATACTCCCATGTGCCGTAAGTTCTCACATCCATGTAGTAACAAAAGACATCTATGTCTGGGTAATGCTCCCTTATCTCTGAACCCTGAAGACCTGAAAGAGCACATCCATACCTACAGCAGTGTACATTAGTCACACCCAGCTGTCTGTCCCTTGAACCAACGCAGAAGACAAAAGCTACCCTCTTGGGGAGCTGTCCGTTGGATGGTCTGTAGAGTTTGCCTTCCCTTGAAAACATCTGCTCCAACTCAAGGTTTGTGATCACATCCGGATAGAGTCCGTAGCCAAGCTCTCCCTTCCTTCTTGCATCAAAGTGTTGAAAGCCTGTAGCTACCACTATGGCTGCCACCTCATGAGTTTCACCGTTGGAAAGTCTCACCTTGAAGTTCCCCGGTTCACCCTCGCAGGCTTCTAACTCGGTTTTGAGCTTTACCTGCACGTTGGGGTTTTCTTCCACCTCTTTGATATAAGGACCCAGCACTTGGCTGGGCTTTAGCCTTCTTGGTATAAGGGTGTGATAATCTTCCAGTATAGGCCTACCGCCAAGCTTTTCCTCCTTTTCCACGAGGATGGTAGGCACACCCAGCTTACCCAACACCTTAGCTGCACCCAGACCTGCCGGTCCACCACCGACCACTAACACACTCTTAGCCATGAACAAACCTCCTATCTATTAAGATTTAAACAGTGGCATGGATGCAGTTGCAGAAGCCTTTGGTTTGCCTGTGGATGTTCTGCTGTAAGGTTCATAAAGGTCATAAGTCTTGAAGAACTCCATAAGCTCGTCGTACTTTCCTGCCTTTTCCAGCTCCGCTATGTACTTAACCGCATCTTCCCACTCTTTCTTGAGCTCTCTCCAGTTGGTTATACCCATCTTTTCCAAGAGGGGTTCATAAGAGGAGCAGTTCCAGTAGAGCTGTACCACTTTGAAAGGATGAGCTCCACAGGCAAGAGCTGCGAACATTACATCAGACATAACCGCAACGGGGTAATACATACCGTGAGCCTTCCCAATCCACTGATTCTTCTCAAAGGTGGTGGTGCATCCAGTATCGTGGGTGATGATAACATCAGCCTTTACCTCTTCGTATATGACTTTTAGCTTCCTCTGTATAGCAAAGGACCTGGTGAATTCCCTTTCTGTCAGGATGTGCCTGAAGCCAAAACCACAGCAGTCAAACCATGTAGAGTAATCCACCACCTGAGCGCCCAAAGCTTGTATCACTGCAGTTGATGCGGCAGGTCTCTGACCGTTGAATACTTCAGGGTCGTAAGGATAGTCATCCGCTATCATCTTGTAGGTGTGGCAAGCATTGTGTATGGCAACCCTTACATTGGACACATCTATACCCTTGGGTTTGCCTTCCTTCTCATAGAGCTCCTTAATTTTGTAGCGCATGGCGTGGACCCATTCGGAATAGTGGACCACTTCCTGAGGTATCACTATCCTGCCATCCTCGGTGAGTCTTCCCAGCTTCTTGAGGATGGGTTTTACTGCGTCTCTGAGCTCCTTGTTCATGATGAGCTGTTCTCTGGTTTCCTTGTAAGAGCCAAAGGATGTTCCACAGTGGATAAGAGGATAGTAGCCCGTTTTCCAAGCCTGGTGCATGTTTCTGAGCCAGACCGCCGCAAGAGCTACAGGATTGGAAGTTCCAGAGCCGTGGTAGTTCCATGCGGTACAGGAAGTTTGGTGAGGCTCATTCAGATAGTCAAGACCAAACTTGTTCATCAGCCAAAATACTGATGCAGGATATCCGGGTATGTTTCCACACTGACCGCAGGACTTGTGGTGCCACAGTTTATTGGTGGGTATTACTTTTATCCTTCCCGTTCTGGTATAAACATGTACAGGTTGGTTCTCTTCCGTTATCCTGTATATGAGAATCTCTCCCTTTGCCTCCAGCTCTTCCATCATCTCAAATATGTGGTCATAGTGAGCGTGATACTCCTTAAGTGGGAAGGGTGGCTTTTCCGGATACATAAGTATGCTTCCCTCTTTATGATGTCCTTGTGCCATGATTAACACCTCCTTGAAGTTTTTTGGGCATCAAACCCATTCATAAACTTACTCCTCTTCGTACATTTCCTGATAGCGCTCTTCGTTTTCCTCCACTATGTCCATTATGACATTGTAGAGGTTAGGGTCCAACTTTTCCAGCATCTCAAATATGCCCGTTTCTCTCCATATGGTGTACATCTCTATCGCTGTCTCCAGAGACACTTCCCACGCGGTTTTCACGGATTTGCCCACATCAAAGGGTATAGCCATCCTTTTGGCTCTGAGGTTTTCCATGTTGTCTGCCATCTTGGGACCCCAGTCGGGGAAGAAGTCTGGCTGGAGCATGTCAGCAGACAGCTGGTTTCCCGTGGTCATAACTTTTAGAAGAACCCTTCCGTAAGGTTTGAGAAGGTCCTTGGTGGCTTCAAAGGCGTTGCGCACCGCTACCTCTCTCATTATAGCAACAAGCCCGCCAGGGTTGTTGACAAAGGGACACCTTATCCAGCATGTAAAGCATTGGGAGCAAGCCCATATGTACTCGTGCATCATGTCATAGAGAACTTCCACATCCTCCTCCAGAAACCTCTGCACTATCTCCCTGGGAGAGTAATCAAAGAACCTGTTGGAAGGGCAGGACGCGGTGCAAACTCCACAGTTGAGACAGCCAAAGATGTATTCTTTAAAGCGAAAGTCTGACTTTACTTCTTCAATGACCCTAACCTTTTCCTCCCACGGTACGCTCTTGGTTTTTTCTGATATGGGGAGGTTGTACCCATATATATGTCCATCCATAACTCTTACCTCCTTTTGGCAGTTCTACCTAAAAAGATAAAATGACCCTGCTTTAAGTCAATTAATTTTTGCTTATGTATATATAAGTATATGCTTATAAAACCGGTATAAAAGAGGAGGAAGTCAAAGAGTGATAACCGCATACTCACCGCTCATAAGCTTGTCAAGAAAGGCAGCTCCGCCTATTATACCATCGCAGAGCTCCGGGTTTACATCCTCCTTTTTGTAAATCTCCGTAAGGTCAAGGGAAGGTACGCAAAGGTAAATTTTGACACCAGCATCCTTTGCCATCTTTATAAAGTCATAAACCGTTTGCTCTACGCCCGGTCTGACCTTTACCTTCTTAGCATTGTCTCTCATGAGCAGAAAACCCGCCTCTGAGGTTATAACCATCTCCACCTCGTAATCCATAGTAGTTGCAGCGGTAGCAAGAAAGAAGGGAGCGCCTGCCTGAGGGTTTATCAGCTCACCCGTTGCAGGTTCAGCCCTTTCAAAGAAGGGAACCGTAAGAATGTAAAAGATGAGCTTTTCATAACCTTGAGCAGCCATATCTATGCCTCCTTAAATAAAGATTATCATCGGTTTATCCGCTTCAAGAAGGTAGTTTATGAGGGTTGCAGCACCCGCAGGGGGTTCCAGACCGTCTATCAGGTCCTCGTACTTGTAGCCAAAGAGCTCCATAGTCATCTGGCAGGGTATGAGCTTTACCTCAGCCTCTTTACAAGCTTCTATGAGTTCTGGGATGCTTGCCACACCGTGTTCTTTTATGGTCTTTTTCATCATAAAGGTCATGAGGTCTGTCATCCCGGGTATCACACCCATAATCTGGGGTGGTCCGGGGAATATGGAGGATATGGCATTGGTTACGGGGTTTTGCATGGATGGAGGAAAAGCCATGGGCATGGCAGGGTTTGCTATGGGTGCCAGCTTCAGCTCGTTTATCTTCTTCCTGTGGATGATGTTAAGACCGTAAAAGGTAAAAAAAATGGCAGTCTCCAGTCCCAACGAAGCGGCAGTTGACGCTATTATCAGGGGTGGATACGCCATGTCCAGCGTACCCTTTGAGGCTATTATGGCGAGCCTTTCAGTAGCCATAGCTTTCCCCTCCTTATTTCTTTCTTAAGTAAAATATGATCTTACCACCCTCTTCCACAGTCTCTATAAGCTCGTGTCCTGTGCGACTGCAGAAGGCAGGGATATCAGCCTTTGCACCCGGGTCGGTGGTTATGACCTCAAGTATCTGCCCGGATTGGAGCTCTTCAAGAGCCTTCTTAGTCTTGAGGACGGGAAGAGGACAGTTAAGACCTGAGGCATCAAGGACTTTGTCAGGAGTTACTGTAGCCATATTAAACACCTCCTATGTTTTTAAACATATGGCAATAACCATATAATATACTAAGTCACCTCCCTTTTCAACACTATAGTTTTTGTTTAAGTTATTATAAGATAACCTTATAACCTAAAGCTGTTTTCTCTTAATAGTTCTACAGGTTTTCTTCCTGCAAAGCCTTCGTCAAGTTCGTGCCAGTAGAGTATTGTCTCTTCGTCCTCTTTCCAGCAAAGCCATATGTATCTGTTTTGATAAAAGGAGAGAAAGTCTATCAGTATAGGATCTGTGCCTTTTATAACACCGCCAAGTGCTTCTATCTTTTGGAAGTACTGCCTTATCTGTGCGTCAAGTTCCCTGGCTTGACTCTCCATGTATAACTTCTCAAGCTTGTCCTCCTCTTCTTCCATGTTGGTAAAGAGGGAGTATAGCTCTTCCTTTTTTGTGTTTATAGCTTCCACAAGAGGTTTTATAAGAGTGAGCAATTCTTTTGCACCATCTAAGTCAAACACCTTCATAGCTTAAATAATAAACTCTTGCGAAAATTTGTCCATATGATAATTCAGCGCTTTTGGAGATTTTATTTGACAAACCCTACCTGGAATGCTTTATAATAATATAAAGAGGGCGCGTAGCTCAATGGCAGAGCGGGCGGCTCATAACCGCCCGGTTGGGGGTTCGAGTCCTCCCGCGCCCATTAACTTATAAACTTTTCTAAAAAGTTACCGAAAAAGACAAAAGCGCCTATTCTTATACTCCTAGCTATAAAGCTTGCTATTAAAAATACCAAAGGGGGCATCTTGAAAATACCCGAGAGCCAGCAGACGAGCTTATAAGGTTCGCCAATAAGGACAGCAAAGAATCCGTATTTATTGAACAAGCTTTCACCCTTCAGGTAGAGTTTTTCACCAAGAAGGCGCTTTACAAAGGTCTCACCAAGGAAACTGGCTGAATAGTAAGCTGCTAAAGCACCAAGCAGATTTCCCAAAAGAGCAACTATGCCTGCCATATAAACATTCAGTTTGAAAAAAGGAGCACTTACTATAAAGGGATACGGAGGAATGGGCTGTATTATAGATTCGGTGAAAGATATGAGAAATATAGCTGTATAGCCATAACTGGCAACAAAATCCTCTGCGTACCTTTTAAGTTCCGGAAAAAACTGCTCTATCACTAAAGGTACACCTCCATACCATCGTGGGCGGCAAGGGTTTCAATCCCTGTGAGCGAGGTTATATGCTTGGCAACTTCTTCGGGTTTATGACTTTTTAAAAAATCGTATCCAAAGTGGGTTATTATAGCTTTTTGTGGTTTGACTTCTTTTATAAGCTTGACTGCATCTTCCACAGAAAGGTGCTCAATATGCGCCTTCTTGTCATAAAGGGTGGTGTTAATGATCATAACTTTAACGTGCTTGGGATAGACTTCTAACATCCTGTTTTCAAAGAGGGCGCATGTTACATAAAGTAATTTTCCATTAAACAAAAGTGCATAAGTCTCTGTATTGTGATGTCTGTGCTTCATAACTGCTTTTACCTTTATGCTCATGTACTCTAAGATTATTCCTTCTTCAAAGAAGGCTTCGTAAGCTAATCTTCTCCTCAAGTAAGGCAAGATAACCTTGTCCTCTCCCTCAAAGGCAGAGCGGGGCGCAAATAGAGCTACATGATGCCTTTTACCACCATCTGTTGCAGACTCTATGAGAGAGTTTACATCTGCCGAGTGGTCAAGATGAATATGGGAAAGTACAATGAGATCCAGATTTCTTGGGTCAAAATCCATTTGGTGTAAGTAGACAAATGCTCCAGGACCGGGGTCCACATGTATCCACTTGCTTGATAAGCTTAGCAAAAAGCCACCTGACCTTCTAACCAGTCTAAAGGTGCTGGCTCTACCTCCTGCAGTTCCCAAAAAGATTACCTTATCCAACTTCTTCCATCTGTATAGAATTGCTGGGGCAGCTCTCCATCACCTCTTTTATAGCTTCTACAAGGTTCCTGTCAGGGAAGCTTTTCATGGGCAGTGTTATGGGTATGCCATCACCTCTGTCCACAAATACAGTAGGAAGCGTATCGTAGCACAGCCTGCAGGTTGTGCATGTATCTATGTCAATGAGTATCCTCATACTTCCTCTGTTATGATAGAGCCACTGGGACACTCGTCGGTAACTTCCTTAACCTCTTGCTCGAGCTCTGGTGGTACCATCATCCATCCATCGGGTCCCGGACTTACCACCTCAGCTATACCATCACCTCTGTTTTTGTATACTTCGGGAACTCTATCGTAACACAGCTCGCATGAGGTACATGTATCTGGGTCAACCATGGTCCTGAGTGCCATACTGCATACCTCCTTTGCAAAGTTTTAGGCTATTAAAATATAACACATCTTTAAGGTTTTAATATATTCTAAATCACCTTTTTACCAAAAGCTCCTGCAAAGACTTGCCTATGAAGGCAGGGTTTTCTATCACATATACACCAGCTTCCCGAAGAGCCTGCATCTTTGCCTGAGCTGTACCTCTACCACCGCTTATTATGGCACCTGCGTGTCCCATACGTCTGCCTGGGGGTGCAGTGATGCCTGCTATGTAAGCAAACACAGGCTTTTTTACATGATGCTTTATATACTCTGCCGCCTCCTCCTCTGCGGTGCCACCTATCTCGCCTATAATGAGAATAGCCTCCGTTTCCGGGTCCTCATTAAACATAGATATCACATCTTTGTGGGAAAGCCCATGCACAGGGTCGCCTCCTATACCTACAGCGGTGGACTGTCCAAGTCCCACCATGGTAAGCTGATAAGCTGCTTCATAAGTGAGGGTACCACTTCTTGAGACTATGCCCACGCTTCCTCTCTTAAAGACATGCCCTGGCATTATGCCCACCTTTGCCTCTCCTGGTGTGATAACTCCTGGACAGTTGGGACCTATGAGCTTAGCGCTGGGATAGTTCTTTCTCATGTAGTCTTTTACCATCATCATGTCTTTTACCGGCACGCCTTCGGTGATACACACAATAAGCTCTATACCTGCATCCAATGCTTCCACTATGGCATCTGCTGCGAAGGCAGGGGGAACGAATATGAGAGAGCAGTTGGCATTGGTTTCTTGAACAGCTTCTTCCACTGTGTTAAAGACGGGTATACCTTCTACAGATTGTCCACCTTTGCCGGGCGTAACTCCTGCCACTACCTGTGTGCCGTAAGCTTTGCACTGAGCAGCATGAAAAGATCCTTCCTTCCCAGTAATGCCCTGAACTACCACTTTTGTGTCTCTGTTTACAAGTATAGCCATATCTTCCCTCCTTACCTTAATGCCAACTCAGTTGCCTTTTTGGCACCGTCCCACATATCTACAGCATTGACAAAGTTTAGTCCGGACTCTGACAGTAATCTTCTTCCCTCCTCCACATTAGTCCCCTCCATTCTGACCACCACCGGCACCTTTATCTCCACCATCTTTGCCGCCTCTATAAGACCTTGAGCTAACCTATCGCATCTGAGTATCCCCCCAAAGATGTTTATAAAGACTGCTTTTACATTTTTGTCAGCCATCAGAATCCTGAAAGCGTTGGCTATCTGTTCCACATTAGCACCTCCACCCACATCAAGGAAGTTAGCAGGGTCTCCGCCCGCCAGCTTTATTATGTCCATAGTTGTCATGGCAAGACCTGCACCGTTTACCATACAACCTATGTTACCATCCAGCTTTATGTAATTGAGACTATAACGCTTTGCCTCTATTTCAAGGGGGTCAAGCTGTGTAAGGTCCTCAAGCTCCTCCACGTCCTTGTGCCTTAGCATTGCATTATCGTCTATCTCCACCTTGGCATCCAAGAGGATTAGGTTTCCTTCTTTAGTAAGCACCAGTGGGTTTATCTCCACCAAGCTGGCATCCATGTCCGTATACATCTTGTAGAGAGCAAGGGATATCCTTACAAACTCATTTACGGGAAGTCCAAGTTTAAAGGCTATCTTCCTTGCTTGAAAGGGCATAAGACCGAGGGCTGGGTCTATGTGCAGCGTGTGTATAGCTTCTGGCTTTTCCTTTGCCACTTCTTCTATCTCCATGCCACCTTCCGCGCTTGCCATAAAAACAGGTTTTGAGACAGACCTGTCAAGAGTTATGGAAAGATAAAACTCTTTTTCTATGTTGGTAGCCTTTTCTATCCATACTCTACTCACAGGCTTACCTTCGGGACACTGGAAGGTCTTTAAAACTTTCCCCAGCATGCTTTCAACTGCTTCTCTTAGCTCCTCCTGATTCTTTACCAGCTTTACACCGCCTGCTTTACCTCTTCCTCCACAGTGTACCTGAGCTTTGACCACCAAAGGATATCCGCTAAGCTCTTCAGCAACCTGCAGAGCCTCCTGAAGGCTAAAAGCTACCTTACCTTCTGGAACAGGTAAGTTATATCTTTTTAAAATTTCCTTAGCCTGATGTTCGTGTAATTTCATACAATACCTCCGGAAAGGTTTCAAAAGATTATAACAAAAGTCATAGCTTTGCTAAAATTTATCTTTATGAAGGAGATACTCCTTGAAAGCACATTTGTGAGCATTGATATAGAAACTACCGGTTTTGATGAGGAAAGCTCTGACATAATAGAGATAGCTTGCGTCAGGGTGGAGGGGTGCATAATAACAGATAGGTTTAGCACCCTCGTAAATCCTGGATACTTGCTTCCCGATAGGATAGTTAAGCTTACCGGCATAACCAACGCTATGATAGTAGGTAAACCAAATATATACGAGGTACTGCCGCACTTCCTACGGTTTGTGGGAGATAGCATAATAGTTGGACACCATGTGGAAAAGGACATGGCTTTCATAGACAAAGCTTATAGAGTGCTTTACGGAAAGAAATTCAAACATCCTCACATCTGCACTTTGAACTTGGCAAGGAACATCTTACCTGACCTAAAAAGATACTCCCTCAAAGACTTGGCAGACCACTTTAATATAAGATACAGAAGGCTTCACAGAGCCCTTGATGATGCAGAAACTACCGCTTACCTGTTTATTGAACTTTTGAACCTGCTCTGGAATCACCTAAGGGTAGGCGATTACTTAGGCATAAAAAGACTCTCTAAAGCTTGAGAAGGCTTAATATCTTGGTGATTACACCACTTTGATACTCTATGCCCTCCTCGCCCAGCTCTTTGGCGAGTTTTTCAATAAGCGCTCTTATGTTGGAATTTACATTTTTAGGAACCTCTATCCTGAAGGTAATAATAAGGTCTCCTCTTCCCCCCGCGATTGGGTATCCCAGACCTTGTAGCCTCTTTGTAGAACCGCACTCTGTACCTGGCTGTAAAAAAACTTCTTGATAACTACCTTCCAGTGTTTTTATCTTAGTCGTACCACCTAAGACGGCTAAGGGGAAGGATATAAATGCTTCCATGTAAAGGTCCTTTCCCACCTTCTTAAAGATGGGGTGAGGTTTTAAACTTACCCTCAGGTAGAGATCTCCAGCTTCACCACCTCTCTCACCTGTGTGTCCTTTGCCTGGTACTTTGAGAACATCACCCTCATCGGTGCCTGGGGGGACATTCACCCTCAGAAGACTATGCATTGCCACTCTTCCCCTTCCCGAACAAGCAGGGCACTGATTCTTTATGATAAATCCTCTTCCCTTACACACTGAGCAAGGTCTGGGAAAGCTAAATATACCGCTTACCCTCCTTCCAGTGCCCTCACAGGCATGACAAGTAACCTTTTCCATCTTCCCTACATAACCTTTACCCTCGCAGGTGGGACAGTCTATCCACCTTTCGTATTCTATATCTTTCTCACATCCAAAGGCAGCCTCTTCAAGGGTAAGCTCCAGCTTAAGCCTTACATCACCACCCTTTTTGGGCTTGGGCGATCTCCTCATACCCTGCCATATGCTTTCCAAAAAGTCCTGTATGTATTCCATAAAGTCCCTGTAGCTTTTTTCATCTCCGCTTTTTAATATCCTGTCATACTCCTTTCTTCTTTCTTCGTCGGAAAGAATGTGGTAAGCCTCATTTATCTCCTTGAACTTCTCAGAAGCATTTTCGTCAGCACTTATATCGGGATGGTACTCTTTGGCAAGCCTTCTGTAAGCCTTCTTTATCTCCTCAGCTGTTGCATCTTTGCTCACACCCAATATCTGATAGTAGTCTTTAATGGGCATACCACCATTATAGGATAAGAGCAGCCGAATATCTCTTCATGATTAAAGTCATAAACATCCTTAAAGTTTCCATACTTATAATGGTAAAATATTTTAAGCGTGAGTGATAGAACAAACCTAATTGTATTCTTGCTCACCCTTTCAGCATTTGTGTCTATAACTCTGTTTGAGGCTTTTCTGGCAATGATATTACTCTACTGCACTTTTTACCTGTTTAAAAGACGGGAAATGCCTAAGGGTATACTCACTAAGCCCCTTGTGATATATGCCATCCCTACACTTTTATCAGCCATTTTGTACACACCTCAATACATTAACAAAGGGATCGAGAGAAGTCTCTTTTTGTTTGCGTACCCTGTAGGCAGTTATGTAAAGATGAATCAGGATTTTCTGTATAAAATGAACAAAGTACTCTTATTGGTGGGATATGTTTTGATGCCTGTTGTTATTTACAAGTTTTACAAAACAGGAGAGCCTGCCCCTCTCTGGGGAGGGTGGTTTGAAGTAGGCATATTTTACTCCATATTTTCTCTTGTAGCCTTAGCCCTCTTTGTAAAAGACAGAAACTACTTATATCTTGTCAGTTTTTTTATCTTTGTTAGCTTTGTGTTTTTGAGTGCCAGAAGGTCCTCTTTGCTTGCCCTTGGAGCTACACTTCTCATTTTTTTCTTTCTTATGAGGAGGCACATACCCATAAGATACATTACGGCAATTAGCTTGCTTCTTCTTCTCGTTGGAGGCTTTTCTTCTTACCTCCTTGTGAAAAAGGACGAGAGATTTGGCACGCTTTATCAAGTTATTACCCGTCAAAAACCCATCAACGACGAAACACTAAATAAGATATCAAGTTTAAGATGGAAAAACTTAAAGGCAGGTGTTGAGGTAATAAAGAAAGATATATCTCAGGGAAATTACCTACAGCTTCTGATAGGGCATGGTGTAAATCCCGGATACCATCTTGAACCAAAGTCTCCAATAGGTGGTGCTTACGAGTCGGTTATGTTTTTGTCTGAGTTTATACAGAGTGGCGCTCTGGGACTTATAGGCATAATGTTGCTTTATGTAAAGTATTACACTTTTGTGCTGAGGTTTCCTTTAGATAAAGAGAATGTGCTTTTTGCACCTTTCTTGCTGACACTCTCTATTCTGTTTGTGGGAGCCATCTTCACAGGTTTCTGGGATGCCCTTTTGCCCCTTTATCTTATTTGGTTTAAAATTACGGAAGAGCACAGAGCTTGACTACAGTAATGCATTGGTATAGTATTTTTATGCGTGAGAGAAACACTTGAAAGTAGTATAAAGGAGACAATAAAGGAAATTTACGGAATTAACATAGAAGGCTTTACCGTGGAGAAGCCAAAAGAGGAAAGTCTGGGTGATCTCTCTACGAATGTTGCCTTTCTGGTAGCAAAGGAGCTCAAGATAAATCCAAAGGATGTGGCACAAGAGCTGGCAAAAAAGCTGAGCAACAAAAAGATGTTGGCAAAAGCAAGCGGTGGTTTTATAAACTTCACTTTTTCTGAAAATTTTTGGAGAGAGGAGTTTGAAAAGCTCTTAAAAGAAAGGGAGAAGTACTTTGTGGAAGATATTGGTAAGGGGGAGAGTGTGCAGATAGAGTTTGTGAGCGCAAATCCTACAGGACCACTTCACCTGGGTCACGGTAGAGGTGCGGTGGTGGGAGATGTGCTGGCAAATCTCTTAGAAACATACGGCTATCGTGTGGTGAGAGAGTATTACATTAACGATGCTGGTTATCAGGTTTATCTGCTGGGGCTTTCTGTATTCTGCAGGTACATGGAACTTTTTGGACAGGAAGATGCAGAGCTTAAACAGGTTTATGAGAGGGAAGGATACAAGGGTAGTTATATTAAAAAACTCGCAGAAGATGTAAAAGCCTTTTACGGTGATGCGCTTCTCAAGGAAGAAAGACAAAAAGCAATAGAAAGGCTCAGAGATTATGCAGTAAAAAGGCTCTTGGAGGAGATAAGAGACGATCTTGAACTTCTAAACATCAAATTTGATGTTTGGTATAGCGAAAGGTCCCTTTATGAGGAGGGGAAAGTTGAGCAGGTGATAAACCTACTCAGAGAGAGGGGCTACACCTACGAAAAAGATCAGGCACTGTGGTTCAGGTCCACAGATTTTGGAGATGACAAAGACAGGGTGCTTATAAGGTCTGACGGGACTTACACTTACTTTGCCAGCGATGTGGCTTACCATTGGGAAAAGTATAAAAGAGGCTTTGCTCGTGTGATAAATGTATGGGGAGCAGACCATCACGGATACCTTCCAAGATTAAAAGGAGCGCTATCCGCCCTGGGAGTGCCCCAAAACTGGCTCCATGTGCAGTTTGTTCAGATGGTGAGGCTCTTCAGCGCAGGACAGGAAGTAAGAATGTCCAAAAGGACTGGAGAGTTTGTAACCCTTAGGGAGCTTGTGGAAGAGGTCGGGTCTGATGCAGTAAGGTTTACCTTCCTGACCAAAAGAAGCGATACTCCCTTGGATTTTGACATAGACCTTTTGAAGAAGAAAAGCTCAGAAAATCCTGTATTTTATGTACAGTACATGCATGCCAGAATAAGGGGGGTGTTTAGAGAGGTGCTCTCAAGATTTGGCATAGATGCAGACAAGGAAGAGCTTAATAAATTTGTCTATAACTTAAGGGAAGAGCAGGAGCTAAAACTTGTAAAGAAGGCAGTATCTCTAAAAGACTCTATAAAAGAAGCAGCCCTTAGATGGCTTCCTCACATAATAACCTATGAACTTATAGACCTTGCTAAGGACTTTCACAACTACTATAACCATTATCGTGTTATAGTTGAAGACAGAGAAGTTATGCTTTCACGGCTTGCTCTATTCAAAGGCATTGAAACCTCAGTAAAGTTTGCACTAAAATTAATGAAGGTATCCGCACCAGAAAGAATGTGAAGGAGGAAAAAGATGAAGAGGGAAAGGTTGGTAGTCTTGCTAGGCATCTTAGTAGCCTTAGTCTTCTTTTATTTAGGACTAAATGCTTGGATTAAAAATAAGGAGGAAAAGATCACGCCACCCCCTGTAGTAATACAACCCAAACCCAAGCAAACAGCACCCCCAACTCCACCACCACCTGAACCAGCACAGCCACCCGCAGAAGAAAAACCCAAGGAAGAAGAGAAAAAAGCCAAAAAGGTGGAAGAAAAGCCTATTGTAAAGAAGGTAAAACCCGCAGAGGAAAAACCTAAGGAAGAGAAAAGGAAGGAAGAAGTTAAAAGACCTGAGAAAGAAAACCTTAAACAAAAGACTTACTTGGTTCAAGTAGGAGCGTTTTCCAAAGCTGAGAATGCGCAAAAAGCTCTCAAAAAAGCAAAAGACTTAGGTTATAAAGGTTCAATAGTGGAAGAAGATGGTCTTTATAAGGTAAGATTGAAGATCACTACGGCAGATATAGGGAAGGATGTGAGCAGGTTAAAGGGTCAATTTGGTAGCGTAATTATCAAACAATGAAAAAGCCTATTTTTTTTATACTTCTTATCTTACTATCATGCGCAGTCAGAGATGAACAGAGAACAAAAGAATGGCAGTACTACTACGATATGGGTATGTCCTCCTATGTAGCCAAGAATTACTCCGATGCTATTGCTAACTTCTTTAGGGCTACGCAGATAGCACCTAAGGAGCCAAAAGTATGGAACGCCCTTGGACTTGCCTATACGGAAGCTAAGGAGTTTCAAAAAGCAGAAAGCTCTTTTCAGAAAGCTTTAGAAATTGATCCCGCATACACAGAAGCCAAAATGAACTTAGGCATACTTTATTACAAAGCAAAAGATTACACAAAAGCAAAAAACATCCTTGAGGATGCGCTAAAAGACGAAACTTTTTCGCAGAAGCACATGGCTTATTATTACCTTGCAAAGGTTTATAAGGCACTGGGGGAGGACAATAAATATTTGGAAAACTTAGAGAAGGCTACCGCCTACAACCCACTATTCTTAGAAGCTCAGATGGAGCTTGCAGAAGAGTACGAAAGGAGAGGAGAGTACGAAAAGGCAAAGTATGTTTATACAACGCTTCTTAATAACAACGTAGATATCCCTTTAGTCTCTCTTAGCCTCGCAAGAGTGAACTTTGAACTTGGCAATTACGAAGAGTCCAAGAGCATCATAAAGAGTATTCTTGAGAGGAAGGATGGTGATAATTTTGTAAAAAGTCAAGCATACAGTCTATTAAATAAGATACTTATAGCTGAACAAGAAAGATACATACGCAGTTTACACAAAGGAGCGGAAGAAAAGCCAGAGGAGGAGCAAAAACTAACACCAGCACTACAATCCGTTAAAGAGGTGCAACCTCCGGTGCAGGAAAAGGTCTACGCCATACAGCTGGGAAGTTTCTCTTCTTACGAGAGAGCAGATGCCTTTAAGAAGAAGTTAGAAGGTTCACTCAAAGATGTAAGAGTGGTGGAACAGTCGGGGGTTTATAAGGTTATATACGGAAGATTCACCAGCAGAGAAGAGGCAGAAAAGAAGCAAAGAGATCTTCTAAAAAACTTTAATATTCTGGGGTTTATAGTGGAGCAGTGAGAAGTTACAAAAATATGAAAGAAATAACAATGAACGATTACTTAGAATTCATAAAAGAAAACGATTTTGTCATTATTGAAAGTGTAAAAGTAAAGTTAAACAAAACTTGGAGCATCAAATCATACGGCCCTAAAGAATACTTTCCTGAAAAAACAACTGTCTGGAGTTTTCCCAATAGAGGAAGTTGGGCAACTCATAAGGGAAATTACAGGGGAAACTGGTCTCCTTATGTTCCAAGAAATCTTATTTTAAAATACACAAATAAAGGGGATTGGGTCCTTGACCAGATGATGGGGAGTGGAACCACGCTTGTTGAGGCAAAATTGCTGGAGAGAAATGCAATAGGTGTTGATATTAATTTGGACGCTGTAATGGTTGCTTTAGATCGTTTAAACTTCCCTTACGGGCAATCAACTATAAAAACATACTGGGGAGATGCAAGAAACTTAGATAAGATTGAGAGCCAAAGCATTGATTTAATCGCTACGCATCCACCTTATGCCAATATGATCTCCTATACAAAAAACAAAAAGCTAAGTGATGATCTTTCACTGCTATCCCCTGAAGAGTATCTAAAAGAAATGAGAAAAGTTGCGGAAGAGTCTTACAGGGTGTTAAAACCCGGTAAAGTGTGTGCTATTTTAATTGGTGATACGAGAAAGTACAAGCACTATGTGCCTATTGCCTTTAGAGTTATGCAGGTATTTTTAGAAGCAGGGTTTATTTTGAGAGAAGACATTATTAAATTGCAATGGAAAATGAAGGCTACAAGAGAAAAATGGCGAGCAAAGGAATACGATTTTTATCTTATTGCACATGAGCATATTTTTGTCTTCAGGAAGCCGGAGAAGGAGGAGGAGTATAGAAAATATAAATTGAGTGTTAACATCTTTTGAGGATGTGTTTGAGCATCTTCTCCATTTTGGGAAAGTGGGTGCCTTTCCAAAAGATGCTTTTACATTGAAGGCATTGCGTAAAGTCATAACCAAACTCGTAAACTAAGGGTGGAATGCTATCTTTCACATACTCTTTACTTACGGAAATGAGCTGACTGTTACAGTAAGGGCACCTGTTTAGTAAAAGTTTAGGTTTTATGCGGAAGTATTTGACAATTAAGCAGAGTTGAACTTCCCAATCATCCTTTGGGATGATAAGGTAAGAAATACCCCAGCTTGCTAAGTGCCTCTCCCACTTTTTTGAGGTAGTTATAAAAACTCTATCCGCATAGCTAAGCACATCCCTTTTATTTATGGCACCTTTTAATACCTCAACATCCTGACCTAAAAATCTGAGCCACTTAGCCAGCTTTTCCAGGTCCGCCTCAAGTAGGAACTTCAATCTCCTCCAGCTTTACAACTTCCTCGGGGTGTGCGATCCTTCCCAGCACCGCACTTGCAGCAACCACAGCTGGATTTGCCAGATAGGCTTCGCTCTTAGGATGCCCCATCCTTCCGGGAAAGTTCCTGTTGGATGTGGAGATGCACCTCTCACCCTCCGCAAGGATACCCATGTGCCCACCCAGACACGGACCGCAGGTGGAGACAGAAACTATGCATCCAGCTTCAGTAAAGATGTCTATCAGCCCTTCATGAAGAGCTTGATGATACACATTTTTGGAGGCAGGTATAACAATACAACGCACATAAGGATGCACCTTTTTACCTTTTAGTACGCTGGCTGCAAGTCTGAGGTCTTCTATCCTTCCGTTGGTACATGAGCCTATGAAGGCTTGGTCTATGGTTATGTGGGTTGACTCGCTTACAGGATGTACATTTGATGGAAGGTATGGCCATGCAACAAGAGGTTCTATTTTACCGGCATCCCATTCATAAACTTCTACGTAATGGGCGTCTGGGTCGCTGTTGTATATCTTCCAAGGCTTCTTTGCTCTTTGAGAAACATACTCTAAGGTTTTTTCATCAGGTGCTATTATGCCGCTCTTCCCACCTGCTTCTATTGCCATGTTGGCAATGGTGAGTCTTTGCTCCACCGACAGGTCTCTTATAGCTTCACCTTCAAACTCCATAGCCCTGTATAGTGCTCCATCAACACCTATCTGCCCTATGGTGTGGAGTATTAGGTCTTTGCCTGTGACCCAGGGCTGAAGCTTTCCGTAGAATATAAACTTCATGGATTCGGGAACTTTTAGCCATATCTCACCCGTTGCTAATGCGTAAGCAAGGTCCGTAGAACCCACGCCTGTAGCAAAAGCTCCTATACCCCCGTAAGTGCATGTGTGGGAATCCGCACCTATAACTAAATCTCCAGGTACCACAATACCCTGCTCGGGAAGTATAGTGTGCTCTATACCTTCTCCCTCTTGAAAGAACCATTTTATGTTATGCTTTCTTGCAAACTCTCTTACCATCTTTGCCTGCTCTGCAGACTTTATATCCTTTGCAGGCACAAAGTGCGACAGCACCAAAGCCACTTTATCAGGGTCAAATACCTTGTCTATTGAGTACTTCTCCAGCGTCTTTATGGCAAGAGGTGCTGTCACATCGTTAGCCATAGCAAGGTCAACCTTTGCGGTGATGAGCTCCCCAGGATAAACCTCTCTTTTCCCGGCATGGTCTGCGAGGATCTTCTCCGTTATGGTCATGCCCATGACTTTACCTCCTTCTGGGTGTTTTTCTCAAGACTGGTCTCTTCCTTCTTACACTCGTTCTTTATCTCAATACCGTAAAGTTTCAGTACTTCAACAAACTCCTCGCAAGATATGGTTTCCTTCTCCAGAAGCTTCTTTACCACAGCTTTAAGGGGTTCCTTGTAAGTCTCTATGGTTTTTCTCGTCTCTTCGTATGCCCACGTAAGTATGTTTTTAACCTCCTGGTCTATTTCCCTTCTTAGCTCTTCGCTTATATCCACCGATGTAGTCATGCCTCCCAAGAAGGGATTTATCGTCTTTCTTACCGCGAGCGGTCCCACCCTCTCACTCATTCCCCACATGGAAACCATTCTGTAGGCAAGCTCGGTTGCTCTCTGAAGGTCATTTTCTGCACCGGTAGTTATGCCCTCTCTTCCGTAGAAAACCTCCTCAGCAGCACGCCCACCCATAAGTGTAAGTATCTTTCCCATGAGATCCTCCTTGTCATACATATGCTTGTCATCTATGGGTAGCTGCTGAGTGACTCCAAGAGCCATACCTCTGGGTATTATGGAGACTTTGTGAAGAGGATCAGAACCTGGCACCATCAAGCTCATGAGAGCGTGGCCTGCTTCGTGGTATGCTATCTTTTCCTTTTCCTTTGGGGATATAACCATTCCCTTTCTTTCAAGACCCATGGTGACTCTGTCTATAGCTTCTTCTATATCCTCCATCTCTATGTAGTTTTTGCCGTTTCTTGCTGCAAGAAGAGCGGCTTCGTTGAGCACATTCTCAAGGTCTGCACCTGTAAAGCCCGGTGTAGCTCTTGCTACTATCTCTAAATCCACATTGGGAGCGAGCTTTTTGTCCTTTGCGTGAACCTTGAGTATTTCGTATCTTCCTCTTACATCAGGTCTTGGTATAAAGATCTGTCTATCAAACCTTCCCGGTCTTAATAGGGCTGGGTCAAGAATATCCGGTCTGTTGGTAGCCGCTATGACTATGATGCCCTCCGATGTATCAAATCCATCCATTTCCACTAAAAGCTGGTTGAGGGTTTGCTCCCTCTCGTCGTGTCCACCCCCGAGATTGACCACTCCCCTTGACCTGCCTACCGCATCTATCTCATCTATAAATATGATGCAGGGAGCGTGCTTTTTGGCTGTGTCAAATAGATCCCTTACCCTTGCTGCCCCAACTCCCACAAACATCTCAACAAAGTCCGACCCTGACACGGATATAAAAGGTACATGAGCCTCACCTGCTATAGCCTTTGCAAGGAGAGTTTTACCTACCCCCGGTTCTCCATAAAGAAGCACACCTTTGGGTGGTCTTCCGCCCAGCCTTTGAAACTTTACAGGGTCTTTAAGATACTCAATGATCTCCTTAACCTCTTCTTTTACCTCTTCCATGCCAGCTACATGGTTAAGCGTCACCTTGGGTTTTTCATCTATGTACACTTTTGCTCTGCTCTTTCCAAAGCTGAAAGCCCTTGAGTTAGGATTGCCTCCACCGCTTACCTGTCTCATCATGTATATCCATATACCTATAAAGAGAAGAATGGGAAGCCATGATATTAAAAAGCTCACAAGCCATCCGCTGTGCTCTGGAACTGAGACCTCAACTTTCACGCCTTTGTCCATAAGCTTTCCCACTATATCCGAACCCGGTGGTATGCCCGTCTCTATCCTCTGACCGTCAGTGGTGACACCCACTATGACATTGTCCTTTACTTTAACTTCCTTAAGCTTACCCTCTTCCGCCAGCTGCAGAACTGTATTTAAAGGTGTTTTCACTACCGTCTCTTTACTCCCCTCAAAGAGATTAAAGGCAAGGATCATAAAGCCCAGTATGAGTATCCATACAAAAAGATTCTTTGCCCACTGCATCCATTTACCTCCTAATAAGGATTAAACATAATCAACCTTCCTGCCTTTGCAAGTATAAGTAGTCACCCTCTGCTTTTAGCCTTTTCCCATCTCCCAGCTCCATAATCCCACCTTTTTTTGCCAGTGAAAGAACCTGGTCTATTTTTCTTAAGTCTCTTATGCCAAGCCAAAGGTAGATGACCCTCCTTTGCAATGCCGGGTGCAAAGATGTTAACACATCTCTGCGCAGTGCCTGACCTTGCGTGCACTCTTTTAGAGCTTTTAGAGCTTGCTCGTTGATAAATTCTCCCTCCTTTTTAAGAATGTCTCTGAGCCTGAGCACCGAATCCTCAAGAGAGGCATTTATTTTTTTAAGCTCTGGAAGGACACGGTGCCTTATTCTATTTCTTGCGTAATTGATGTCATAATTGGTAGCATCTTCTACCCAAGCCTCACCCCTTGAGATGACAAAGTCTTTAATTTCTTCTTTGGTAACCAGGTAAAGAGGTCTTACTATGTCCTCTGTCTTTTCGTCAAAACCTGTCAGTCCTTCAAGACCTGCGCCTCTCACCAACCACAGGATTACTGTTTCCACAAGGTCGTTAAGATGGTGAGCTGTAGCAATAATGTCAAATCCCTCCTTCTGTTTTATACTCCTGAGTGCTTTATATCTTACTTCTCTGGCAAGCGCCTCAAGATTTTCGCCTTCTTCCTCCGCCATCTTTTTTACATGGAATCTTTCAACAAAGATCTCCAGGCGCTTCCTTCTGGCAAATTCCACTGCAAAATCCTCGTCCCTGTCTGACTGAGCCCTTATGCCGTGGTTTATGTGTGCAAGAGCAACCCTCTTTAACTTAAAAAAGTCTTTGAGTTCCAGAAGAGCTAAGACAAGCGCAACAGAATCTATGCCTCCCGAGAAAGCCACCAGCACAGAAGCATGCTCAGGTATGAGTTTTTTCCGTCTTTGGAGTGTAATCACTTTCCTGAGCAGGGTTTGAGCCATAGTTTTATGTTATGCACCTTTTTATGAGCTTTTCCCAGTTTTGGAGGGAGTTAAGATGGGCAAAGATGGCGCGAAGGTAGCCTTTTGAGGAGAGTTCTCTAAGCACATCTTTTGGAAGGTCTATAAGCCTCTCTTCTTCCACCATATTGAAGGACACTTCTATGTTTTCGTAAGTGAGCCTTGCCCCTACTATAAGGTTGAGGTCAAAAAGTGTATTTATAAAATCCTGAGTTTGCGCCTTACCCTCCTGAAGTTTTAAAGAGTAGGTAAAAAATCTCTCTTCCAAGTGAGGGTTTATGGTCTGACCTTCCCAGAGAGGTGTGCCTTGGCTTTCGGAAAATCCCGGACAGGTAAGGTCAAAGGCTAAATAGCCACCTTCTATTAAAAAGGGATACTGTCTGCAAGTGTAAGGCTTTTCTTCTTCTATAGCACAGCCAACACCATCTTTTAAGTAGAGGCACCCTCTTTTATCCTCTTTGAGCCTAAGGTAAGCACACAGAAGCCTTTCCTCTCTTTGTTGCTCGTCCACCTCCACAGTTATAACCACGGGAAAGTGTTTGGAAAGGCGATAAATCTCCTCAAGGACTATAAAGGTACGGTCGGGGATAAAACAGCAACTTGAAAGGCATTGAGAGTTTAGACACTGCCAGCGCAGGTGTGCGTGATCCTTAGCATCAAGGAAAACCACTTTTGAAAATAGCATATTAAGATTTTAAGTAAAAAGGCTCCAGAAGAAACACATCATCGCCAGCATAACCGCTAATTAGCCTTTTATACGCATAGAGACCTCCAAAGGCTGAGAAGGGGAAAAACTCAAGGACCACATGGCTTCCCTCTATGTTATGCTCTCTTAGGCTTATGATACTTCCTGAGGGGATGATATCTTTAAAAACCTTGATTTGGGATAGTCTGTTTTCTTCCATAACTCTGCAAAAAACTGTGTTGCTAACTTTCAGGCACGAAACTTTTGGAATCTGTGCAGGTGTATAAAGTAGCATCATCTCCAAGTTCTCGTATCCTACGAGAGGCTTACCAAAAAGGTAAGCCCAGCTTTTCATAAATGTTATACCTATCCTAACAGAGGTGAGGTACCCTACACCTAAGGAAACCGCATATGCATCATAATCCTCCGGTCTTATGCGGTAGTCCGCAAACACCTTGGGTAGATTTTCAAGGGCTTTTTTCTGATGGTCCATGTAGCATGTGAATATAACCTTTCCATCCTCCACAACGGAAAAGTTCAGAAAGGAAAAGGAAGTATCAAGGGAAAAAATACGCATCTTTAATTATAATAAATCAGGATGATCAGGATTATTGAGCCGAGATTTTCGGAAGAGGAAAAGCTTGCCATCAATGGTATCTTAGAGAGCCATCAGATCACCAGAGGCGAATGGACAAAGAGGTTTGAAGAGGAGTTTGCAAGATACTTGGGAGTAAAGCATGCTTTTACTGTTTGCTCCGGTACTGTTGCGCTCTTTATTGCTTTAAAAGCCATAGGTGTTGAGGGCAAGAAGGTGGTGGTGCCGGCCATGAGTTTCATGGCAACCATTGATGCGGTGCTTCTGGCGGGCGGTATTCCCATTGTGATTGATGTGGATGAGTATTACACCATGGATGTTTCTCAGCTGGAGCATGTAGCAAAAAGATACAAGCCGGTGGTGGCTCTTCCTGTGCATCTTTACGGACAGACTGCCAACATGGAAGACATACTTTACCTTTCCGAAAGGTATGGCTTTTTGGTGCTTGAGGATGCGGCACAGGCACATGGTGCAGAGTATAAAGGTAAAAAGGCAGGCGCTTTAGGTCACATATCAGCCTTTAGCTTTTATGCGTCAAAAAATGTCCCAATGGGAGAGGGTGGAGTGATAGCCACCGACGATGATGCTTTGGCAAAGCAGGTAAAAAAGTGGATAGATTTTGGAGATCATCCGGCCTTTAATGTGAGAATCACGGAATTTCAGGCAGCCATAGGAAGCATTCAGTTAAAGTACCTGGATGAAAAAAACAGAAGGAGAAGACAGGTAGCAAAAAGATACGAAGAACACCTTAGCGGATATCTTACCACCCCATCAGAGAGAGAAGGAGCTTATCATGTCTATCACCTTTACACCTTAAGGCATACTCAGAGGGACAGGATAATACAGCACCTTAAGGATAGAGGTATTGATGCAAGGATTTACTACACTTACCTTCTTAATGAGATAAGGGATGCCGAGCATATGCCCCTTGAGAGAGCAACGCGTTTTAAAAAGGAAGTCTTTTCCATACCGGTGCATCCATACCTGACGGATGATGAGGTGGACTACATCATAGAAGGTGTACTTTCTGCCGCTCAAGTGTTTATAACATGAAGTCTACCAACCTACCCTTGACTGTTAAGGAGTTTGATGAGGCGCTGTGTGGCAGATGTGCAGGCTGTGGATGTTCGTGCGGATACATCCTTTACTGTAAGGATGGTATCATAGCCGACCTTTATGGGCATCCTGCAGACCCAAACGGTGTGGGAAGTCTCTGCACAAAAGGCATAACATACATCCAAGCCACAGATACAAACCCTCTCAGATTGAAAGAAGCTTACCTTAAGGAAGGGGAGAGCTACAGAGAAGTCTCCTTGGAGCAAGCACTTGCGGTGGCGAAGGAGAAGACAAGAAACAGAAGGATAGCCTTTTTGTTGGATAGATGGACTGGACTTGAGGAGTATGTGCTTGCCAGCAGTATAACAGAGCTTGTCTTTACGGATGCCCCTTACCTGCCCTTTAAAGCTTCAAGTGTAAAACCTCAGGATTGGAAGGACAGAAGGTTCATCTTGTCTGTTGAAGCCGACCCCGTCTTTTCTGAAGTTATGTCCACAAGGTGGATAGTAGATGCTGTAGAAAAAGGCGCTTATCTTTACGCTTTATCCTCAAGATACTCAACCCTCTGTGCCAAAGCAAAAGAATCTCATCTTATGCCTCCTTACCTTAGCTTGGAGCTTCTAAACAGAGTGCTAAACCCAGAAGAGGAGGACCCAAAAGCAAGCTTTATAAAAAGAAGCCTAAAACTCATAAAACCCTCCCTTGTGCTGATAGGCTCCTGCTTGCTTTCCTCCCCCTTCAGAGAGCATATCATTACCTTTCTGAAAGAGGCAAGAAGGAAGTTTGGCATAGACTACTCTATAGTGGGGGATGTTATGCCCTTCCCCTCAAAAAGTCTCAAGGAGATAAATCAGGAAGAGTTTGATGTTCTGATAGTTTTTGGGAACATCTTGAGATTCCTAAAGGATGAGGAGCTTGAAAGTCTAAGGAGTAAGTTTGTCATACACTTTACCATGTTTCCCAACTTCACATCCCACCATGCACACCTTATTATCCCAGTCAAAAACTTTACAGAGAGAGAGTTTATAAACTACAGACACGGCTTTGGGTTTTTGAGTTATAGTCCCAAGAGTTTAAGCAGAGAGAAATACATACACCCCTATGAGTTTCTCTCTCAGGTATTTGGTTTAAAGGTAGATTTAAAAGAGTTTTTGCTAAATTACGGCGTAGATTACCAAGAGCTAAAGGAGGTAGGTCAGGCGGACCTTAAACTTCCCACAGTGGAAGCTTATAACCCCCATCCCTACGAGGAGTTAAAGAAAAGCATTTATATATACACCGACAACACCCTCGTGGAAGAGCTGGGACACTGGTACACATGGACGCACGATATGGAAAAGTATCAGATGGCTTATATGAACGAAAGGACTGCAAAGGAGCTGGGAATAAAAGACAGCCTAAACCTCAGAGGATACCAATTTAAGGTTATCATAACACCCAACATAGCGGATGGAGTGATCTTTATCCCCTCTTCTTATGAGGAGCACCAGCCCTTTCATCCGGGCATCAGCGTAGGAAGGTTTCTCAAAGAGCCTTATAACAGGTTTGAGGTTATCAAATGATAGTAAGCCTGTGCAGAAGAAGAAAGAGAAGTTCTCCTTTTATGTTAAGGACTTTTGGGCTTTCTGAGGAAGTGCTAAAACACTATCAACATAAAAGATGGGTAGGAGGAGCAGACCTTTACTTTAATACAGAGCAGGAAAAGGAGGAGGCTTACAAAAGACTGAAAGAGTTTGTTTATGCGGACTCTCCCAAAGAGATGGAGGAGGTGGTAGTTGATATGCTAAAAAAAACTGGACTAAAGCTTGCCACCGCAGAGAGCTGTTCTGGAGGTCTCCTGTCTGCAAGAATTGTAAATGTGCCCGGAAGCTCCAAGGTCTTTTTGGGAAGCTTTGTAGTTTATGCCAATGAGCTAAAAACCAAACTGCTGAGTGTTGAGGAAAGTCTCCTCAAAGAGTTTGGGGCTGTGTCTGCTGAAGTCTGCAGGGCTATGTGTGTGGGCGCGCTGGAAGAGACGGATGCGGACATATCTATAGCCATAACAGGTATAGCAGGTCCAGAAGGAGGCACAGAAGAAAAGCCCGTAGGTCTTACTTTTATAGGCATAGGGACTGACAGCGAGGTGATGGTGGAAAGATACCAGCTCAAAGGACAGAGGAACCAAAACAGGTTTCTCTCCACACAGATAGCTCTTGACATGCTAAGAAGATTTTTACTAAAGAGGTATATAAATGATTAAAGTACATCCCACCGCAATAATAAGCGGAAACGTAAATTTGGAAGAGGATGTAGAAATAGGACCGTATAGCGTGATAGAGGGAAGCATCACAATAGGCAGGGGCACCAAGATAGGCGCAAGAGTAAGCATAAAGGGCAAGGTGAGCATAGGAGAAGACTGCAAAATATATGACGGTGCAGTCATAGGTGAAGAACCCCAGCACCTTAAATATGCAGGAGAGGAGAGCGAAGTCGTCATAAAAAATCGCGTTATAGTGAGGGAGTATGTCACCATCCACCGGGGGACAGCCATAGGCACTATGAAAACCATAATAGAGGATGATGTTATGCTAATGGCGTACTCTCATGTAGCCCATGACTGCATAGTCAGAAGGGGAGTTATCATGGCAAACTGTGCCACACTGGGAGGACATGTGGAGGTGGGGGAGTATGCCTTCATAGGGGGTCTTTCTGCAGTGCATCAGTGGGCAAGGGTGGGTTCTTACTCAATGGTGGGGGGACTCTCAGGTGTTTCCTTAGACATACCACCCTACACAAGAGCATCCGGCCAACACGCGCTACTTTACGGTATAAACACCGTAGGCTTGCAAAGGAGAGGTTTTGACAGAGAAGTTATAAACATCTTAAAGAAAGCCTACAGAGTGCTTTTCAGAAGCGGTATGCTAAAAAGGGAAGCAACGGAGCTTCTAATGAGAGAATTTGGCAGCTATCAGGAAATAAGACATCTTGTAGAATTTATAAACACCAGCAAAAGAGGAGTAGCAAGGGATGCAGGAGGTAAAGTATGAAAGCTGTAATACTATCCGCTGGGTTGGGGACAAGGTTCAGAAGTGAAAAGCCCAAAGTGCTACATACTATACTGGGTAAGCCTATGCTATGGTATGTCCTGCAAGCTGTAAAAGGCAGTGGTATTCAAGAGATAGGCGTGGTTATAAGTTATATGGGAGAGCTAGTGGAGAAGGCATTAGAAGGTGAGCAAGTGATGTTTTACCATCAGAAGAACCCAAAGGGTGGCACTGCTGATGCTTTGCTCTCTTCTGCAGACATGTGGAGGTCTTACGATGGATATGTGCTGGTTATAAATGGGGATGCTCCGCTGGTAAGTGCTCAAACTCTTAGAAACATGCAAAGGTTTTTACATATGGTTGAAGAGTATGAAGATGAAAGGCTGAGCGGTGTAATCCTTACGGGCTTTTTGCCAGACCCCACAGGCTACGGCAGGGTGGTGAAAGACAGCAATGGAAATGTTATTAAGGTGATAGAAGAAAAGGATGCGAATTTTGAGGAAAAGAAAATAAACGAAGTAAACGGCGGAGTTTACATCTTCTATGCACCTCACCTTATTGAGTGCGCATTTTTCATAAAGCCTAACGAAAAGACAGGAGAGCTGTATCTTACGGATGTTTTTAAGGTCATGTATGAGAGGGGGTATAAAGTAAGGACTTTTATGGCGGAGGATGCTGTGGAGGTGATGGGGGTAAATACAAGGTGGGACATGGCGGTGGCAGAAAACGTGATAAGGCTCAGGATACTCCAACATTGGGCTAATATGGGCAACACTCTGCATCAGCCGGAGAGCATATGGATAGAACCCGATGTTAGCTTGGAAGGTGATGTGGAGGTGCACCCTAATGTGTCTCTGAAGGGAAAAACTAAGGTAGGGAAAGGAAGCATTATTGGAAAGGGATGTCTAATAGAAAACTCCATACTTGGGCAGGCTGTGGTGCTGGAGCCTTACTCCATAGTGAGGGATAGCATCATAGAAGATGGAGCTTGTATTGGACCCTTTGCTCACATAAGAAATCAGAGCAGAGTAGGACAGAATAGCCACATAGGAAACTTTGTAGAGGTAAAAAAGTCCTTAGTAGGAAGGGATGTAAAGGCAAAGCATCTGGCGTACATAGGCGATGCTCACATAGGAGAAAACACCAACATAGGGGCGGGTGTGGTTTTTGCCAACTTTGATGGTAAGAAAAAGTACGAGACTTATGTAGGCAGTAATGCCTTTGTAGGTAGCAACTCACTTCTTATAGCACCCTTAAAGGTCGGCAATTTTGCTTACATAGCAGGGGGTTCAGTGGTAAATAAGGATGTGCCGGACGGAGATCTTGCCATTTCAAGGCCTCAGCTCAGACTTTTAAAAGGCAAAGGGGAAGAGAAGCTAAAATGATAGGCATAATAGGTGGGAGCGGTCTTTACCATTTGGAAGGAGCTGGCACAGTCAAAGAAGTTAGCATCTCAACACCTTTTGGAGAGCCTTCATCTTCAATACTTATTTTAGAAGTAGAGGGCAAAGAGGTGGCATTCCTTTCAAGACACGGCAAAGGACACATATATCCCCCTCACTTAGTTCCTTACAGGGCAAACATCTGGGCATTAAAAGAGCTGGGAGTAAGCAGAATACTATCAGTTTCTGCGGTAGGGGGTATAAAGGAGAGTCTAAGCCCGGGAGATTATGTGGTAATAAGCGATTTTATAGACCTCACCAAAGGCAGAGAGTCCACCTTTTACGAAGGCATAAGGTCCAGAAAAGTTGACGGAGATGATTTAGTGTCAAGGCTTTTGAGAGAAGGGAAAGTGGTTCACATAGATGTCTCGGAAGCCTACTGTCCACAGATGAGAGGTGTGCTGTGTGCAGTGCTTGAGAGATTAAAGCTTTCCTTTCACAGCCAAGGTGTTTATGCATGCACAGAAGGTCCAAGGTTTGAAACACCATCGGAGATAAGAGCTATAAAGATTTTGGGAGGGGATGTGGTGGGAATGACAGGCTACCCAGAGGTGGTGCTATCAAGAGAGCTAAGTATGTGCTATGCATCTATTTGCGTAGTTACCAATCCAGCGGCAGGCGTATCAAAGCACAGACTCACCAGCCAAGAGGTCATAGAGCTTATGAAGAGGAAGGAGGAGGAGCTAAAGAAGGTAATAGCAGAATTCGTTAAAAGCCTTCCAGAAGAGAGGACCTGTCAGTGTGGAAAATCCCTTGAAGGTGCGCAAGTTTAATTAATTATGAGCATAAGAAGGGAGAAACTCACCAAACTTTTAAAGGAAGAAATAGCTGAGATCTTAAGGGAAGCTCACGACCCAAGGCTTGCCATGGCAGTCATCACAAGACTTGATCTGTCAAAAGATGGCAAGCATGCGAAAATTTACTTTACCACCATACCGGAAGGTGTAGAAAAAGATGTGGAAAAAGCTTTAAATGCCGCAGAAGGCTACATAAGGAGTCTGCTTCTCAGAAGGCTAAGTTTGAAGTTTGTCCCCCATCTTACCTTTAAATTTGATGTGGAGCTAAAGCAGTTGGAAAAGCTATGGGAAAAACTCTGATACTTCTTAAAGAGAGCCATTACAGTCTGAACCCACCAACTGGTAAGGTACTCTTTAGATACAAAGAAGATATATCATCAAAAGAGCTTCCTCTGGTGGAGAGCAGGCAGGTAGACGAAAGGATCCCCTTCCAGTTTTTGAACCCGCTCCAGAGTCTCTTCTTTTACGAGTACGAAGGTGGTAATGCCTTGGTGTGCGCACCCACATCAGCAGGAAAAAGCCTCATAGCCCACCTCTTTATGAGAGATAAAGAAGGCAGAAAGGTTTACACAGCACCTACCAAGTCCTTGGTTTATGAGAAAGCCATTGAACTGAGAAGATACTACAAATCTGTGGAGGTAAGAACCGGCGAGAGCATCTTGGAAAGTTATAAAAAGGTGAAGGCAGATGTGGTGGTGAGCACTTACGAGCACTTAGTTTATTCTCTAAGAAATTCAGCAGAATGGGTCCGGGATATTTCATGCATAGTCTTTGACGAGATACACCAGATAACCAAAAGGTGGATACTTGAGGAAGCCATCACCTATGCCTTAGACAAAGAGCTGCGCATACTTGGACTTTCTGCCACGCTACCCTTTCACCAGGAGCTATCCAGATGGATAAAGGCGGAGCTTCTTATCTACAGCGAGTGGAGACCAGTCCCCCTTGTAAGAGAGATAAAACCCCTCAAAGACTTTAAGCCAGCAAGAATTTACAAGGAAAGAGACGCTCAGATATGCGCAAAGCTTTTTAGTGCCATGTTTGAGCTTAGCAAACCTGATGAGCAGACCCTTATTTTTGTCCCTCAAAAGAGGTTGGGATGGAAACTTCTGGAAGTAGCAAAGGAAGAAAAGATAGGCATAATGAACAAGACCACACCCTTTGAGCATGACGATGAGAGGGAGCCAGAGATTGCCTTCCACAATGCAGATGTGCCAAAGGAGGAAAGGCAGGAAATAGAGAAAGCTTTTAGAGATGGAAAGATAAAAAAACTCATTGCCACACAGACGCTGGCTTACGGGGTTAATCTTCCCGCAGATAGAGTTATAATCCTTGTGCGTATGTTTAATGAAAGAGGAAGTCAAAAAATTATCCCAGACACATCTGACATACTTCAGATGGAGGGAAGGGCAGGAAGGCTTGGAATAAAGGAGGTAGGATACTCTCACCTTCTTACTTACGGCGCAAGCACAGACAAGCTAAGCAGTGCCATTGAAGCATTTTTTCAAAAACCCAAAGACACCAACACTGTAAACTTTGAAACCCTCATCCTTTTTGTCCTTCTGGGCTTTCATTATGAGGGGGAAAACTACGAAAAGTTTCTTAAAAAGACTTACTCTTACCGTAATATAAAGAGAAGTCAGCTTTATAAGGTGGTGGATTTTCTTTTAGAAAAAGGATATCTAAAGGATAACCGACTAACTGACAAGGCACACTACTGCATAAGAAGCGGACTCCCTCCCACCAAGTTTGAAGAGTTTTTAAGAAGGAAACTCTTGCAAATGGACACCCTTGCAACGATAAGACCTTTGCTCCACATGAAGAAGTTTGATACCCTCTATTACTTTGTAGAGAAAGGAGAGAGCTTTGAAGAAGATGACTTTTATGTGAGTAGCAAACTAACCCTGTGTGGTAATAAGTGTTATGAGGACAACACGCATCAGTTTATTTTCTACACAGAAGGACTTACCTTCAAGTATCCTAACATATCCAGCCCACCCGGCGAGTTTTCTTACCTTGGCACGGATGCACTTCATCTTATCAGGATGCTTATAGACCTTAAAAAGCTTGGCTTTTGGCATCTGAAAGATACAGACATCCTTGGTATAGCTCACTCTGTAAAGTACGGCTTGACTCTTGAATTTGCACCGTTGGGTGGCATAAAGGGTATAGGACACATAAGAGCCAACCTACTTAAAAGAGTTTTGATGGAAGAAGGGGTCCATCCTCCAGCCTTAGGCTCAAAGGTAGAAGATTTCTTACAGACGCTTGAGCAAACAGAGTTGAAAGAGAGATTGGTAGAAAAGCTAATTACCGATAGGAAACTGGAAAAGGAGAGAGCAAAAAAAGAGGCGGAAACCGTTTTAAGGATTCTGAAAAATAACAAAGACGGCTTTTTAGTGGATGACAAAATCCTGCTTGCTTTTGGGCTTTTCAAGATGGGAGAAAGAGCTTATAGACTCAAAAAGAGCGAGTTGGTAAAAGAGCTGCTATGGAACTCGCCAAGCCCATCCTTGCAGTAATATACAGACAGGAGGATATCCTAAGGGAGTTTTTAAAAGAGCTTTGCCTTCAGGACATTTCTCCCATTTTTGGCTTTCCTTCTATACAGAGATACTACTCTAAGGAGATGGGTGATGGACTTTTGAAGGTGTTTATCTCTTTGCAAGGTCTTATGAGAAAGGAAGATTTAATCAGATTTAAGCTCTGGGCGATGCAAAAGGAAATGGATTTTTCTTGCTCTGGAAGAAGGAGCATAAACATAGACCCCGGATATGTGGATGAGCATCACCTTGTGCTATCATCCTCCAAAAAAAGAGGTGGAAGGTTTTATTTGGGAGAGGGAGTTTATGCGGAGATGGAGTATCTTTTTGTTTACGGAGGCTTCAGACCTTTATACTGGACTTACCCGGATTACAGGGACGAGAGAGTCAGGAGATTTTTTCAAGCGGTTAGAGAAAGATTTTTAGAGGAGTTAAAGACTGCAAAGCATGGGAGCAATTTCCAGCTTGTATCTTTCACCCAAAACATACTCTACAAAACTTTCCAAACTGGGAGAGTGGTCTGTAAAGAAGAGCCTAAGGCTTGAAGTTCCCTCGTTTTTAACAAAGCTGCTTATGTCTTCCACCAAAGCACTTGCAGAATCCACTATCTGCACATCCCCCATGTAATTTTTTATAGCCTCTGCCAAAAGTGGATAGTGTGTGCATCCAAGTATTAGCGTATCCATTTGGGTATTTTTAAAGTCCCTCAGGTAAAAATCTACTACTTTATCTACTATATCCCCATGAGTTAATCCCTCTTCCACCAGAGGGACAAACAGCGGACAGGCTTTTGCATAAACTACGCTTCCTGCCTCCATAAGACTTCTCTGATATACTCCGCTCTTTATGGTGCTTTTGGTGCCTATCACGCCTATAACCTTGTTTTTTGAAACTTCCAGAGCCTTTCTAACACCGGGTTTTATAACTCCAAAGACAGGTATGCCAAGCTCCTTTTTTAGAATGTCAAGTGCATAAGAGCTTGCGGTGTTGCAAGCTACCACCAGCAGATCTATATCAAACCTTATCAAAAATTCAGCACACTCCAAGCTATAGCGTATTATGGTATCCTTAGACTTTCCTCCGTAAGGCACTCTTGCTGTGTCCCCAAGGTAAACAAGGTCCAAACTGGGAAAGGCTTTTTTTATCTCTTTTAGAACAGTTAGCCCACCCACTCCAGAATCAAAAACACCAAGTTTCATTACAGAGCATTATACCATCATCTCCTCTATGAACTTTATATGATGCTTGCCTTCCGCAAACTCTCTTGTAGATATCACCCTCCTGTGAAAATCTATGTTGGTTTTTAGACCTTGCCCAGATATGACAAACTCCTCCAGCGCTCTCTTTGCCCTCCTTATGACTGACTTTCTGTCCTCTCCCCAGACTATGAGCTTGGCAATTAGAGAGTCGTAATAAGGTGGTACCGCGTATCCGCAGTAAATGTGCGTATCCACCCTGACACCAAAGCCACCGGGTAAGTATAGCTCCTCTATTTTGCCGGGTGTGGGCATAAAGTTGTTGGGGTCTTCCGCATTTATTCTGAACTCTATGGCAAATCCCCTTCTTTCTACACTTTTTATATTTAGCCTTTCCCCTCTGGCTATCTTTATCTGCCACTTTACTATGTCAATACCCGTTATCATTTCAGTAACAGGATGCTCCACCTGAATCCTTCCGTTCATCTCCATAAAGTAAAACTTCCCGTCTTGATCCATGAGAAATTCAACCGTCCCTGCACCCTCATAACCTATAGCTTTACAAAACTCAACGGCAGCTTCTTCTATCTGCTTCCTTTGCACCTCATCTATGGAGATGCTTGGCGCCTCCTCTATAAGCTTTTGGTTCCTTCTTTGGATAGAGCATTCTCTCTCTCCAAGAGATATTACATGACCGTATTTGTCTGCCAGCACCTGCACCTCAATATGCTTAGGATTTATAAGGTATTTTTCTATGTATACCCTCCCATCGCCAAAAGCCACCTTAGCCTCCTCTATAGCCAAGGGTAGCTTTTCTCTGAGTTCCTTTTCGTTCCTGACAACCCTTATGCCCCTTCCACCACCACCAGCAGATGCCTTTATAACCACAGGGTAGCCTATCCTATTGGCTGTATCTATAGCTTCCTTTATGTCCACACAGCCATCACTCCCCGGCACCAAAGGAATACCCACCTTTTTAGCCACCTCCTTGGACATTATCTTATCGCCTATAAGCTCCAACACATGCGAAGGCGGGCCTATGAAAATCTTATTACTGGCGCTTACTATCTCCGCAAAGCGTGGGTTTTCCGCAAGGAAGCCATATCCCGGATGCACAGCGTCAGCGTCTGAGACCTCTATAGCGGACATGATACGAGGAATATCTAAATAACTCTTGCTTGCCTCCGCAGGACCTATACACACACTTTTGTCCGCAAGTTTTACATGCATACAATCCCTATCCGCTTCCGAATAGATACTCACCGTCTTCAAACCCATCTCCTTACAAGTCCTTATCACCCTTACAGCTATCTCACCCCTGTTGGCTATCAAAACCTTCTTTATCATGCAGTTAAACATTATAACAGTGTTGTTAGCAGGAGGACTTTATAAAGGTACTCTTACTCAGCTCTATGCCAAAAGGAATTTTCTCACCAAGATGGCAACTTA